>CALLKG010000145.1:0-25504 GCA_938008395.1 Corynebacterium tuberculostearicum | reverse complement strand
GTTCGAAATCAAGACCGAAGTTGTCCAACGCCACCTTTCTGGTGAGACAGCGATGGATCTTGCGCGCGAGTTTGGCCTATCATCAGAGCACTTGGTCGGCGGATGGTCGAGGAAATGGCGTAAAGGTGGCGATGAGGCACTAAAACCGAAGCCGAAGGGCAGGCCCAAGGGTTCGGGCACGCCGAAGCCGCTTTCGGAGGAAGCGAAGCTGCGTCGCCAGATCGCGCGGTTGGAAGCGGAAAACGCATATCTAAAAAAATTGCGGGACTTGAGGAATCAGGGACACGCCTGAAGGTCCAGGCGATTGTCATCCTCAAGTCACGGCATCGTCTGCACTACCTTTTGGATGCGGCCGGCATGGCACGGTCGACATTCTTCTATCACCAGAAACGACTCAGCGATCCGGATAAGCACGCTGCGCTCAAAGACGCGATCCGGGGAAGCTTCGAGCGCAACAAGTATCGCTACGGCTACCGACGAGTGCTACTTGACCTGCGCAACCAGGGGTGGGTGGTCAATCACAAGCTCGTCTACAAACTCATGCGCGAGATGGGGCTTCGAGCCAAGGTCCGCCAGCGCAGGCCATATGTTTCTTATAACGGGACGATCAGCCACATTGCCGACAACACACTTGACCGCAAGTTCACTCCAGATAAGCCAAATACCGTCTTTGTTAGCGACGTCACCGAGTTCAGGGTCGCAGGCCGCAAGGTCTACCTGTCACCGGTGATGGATCTGTTCGACCGTTCAATCGTTGCCCACACCGTGGCTACATCGCCGTCGACAGCGTTTACCGCCGATTCTTTAACTAAGACGATTAAAACGTGTGCGCCTGAGCCTGGGTGGATGATGCATACCGATCAAGGTTTCCAGTACAAGCATTCGTCCTGGCGCAACTTGATTCATGACAACGGTGGTGTTCAGTCAATGTCGCGTAAAGCCAACTGTTACGACAACGCGGTCATGGAGAATTTCTTCGGGCACTTAAAAACCGAGATGTACCACGGAGAAGTCTTCGACACCGTCGCAGAGTTCAACCAGGCCATCGACGAGTACATCCAGTGGTACAACACCGAACGCATCCAACAACGACTCAAGGGCCTGACCCCGATGCAATATCGAAATCAGACCCTTGAAGCCCTAACCGCCTAGAATTAAACCAGTCCAACTTTCGGGGGCCAGTTCACTTATCTGTCTGCGGGGGCGAGAAGCGTCGACGTCACGAGGCGTCGCGGTCACCACCGCGTTGGTACTACCTGAAGTCGAATAATGATCATGGACATGACTATACCTTGATAGGTATTACACTCGTGGAGATTACCCCCTTTTGGGATCGCATTCCCACCTGGTGGGACACGCCTGAAAATAGGTTCGCCCTTGCCCGCCTTAGTGAATTAGGCTTGCACACTATGACTCCACCACCTAAGGACAACAAACCTCGTCAGTCCACCACCCAGGCAGAGGTTTTCAAGCCATCCCGCGACCACATCTTGGGCATCCTCATCCTGTCCGCCATTGCTCTGCTAAGCATCGGATGGGCCCCCAAATACCTCGCCTGGCTGTTCATTATCCCCATCCTCGGATTGTGGTGGGTCATAAAATCCCGCACCAAAGTCTCCGAATCTGGAATCGCTATCTCTTACGCATTCCGGAAAAATATCCAGATCGCATGGGACGATTTTGCCGGAATCGGCTTCCAACGCGCCCGCGCCTTCGCCCGCACCAAGGCCGGCGCGGAGCACAGCCTGCCCGGCGTGACCTTTAACTCGCTCCCGCGACTTTCGGAGGCCTCCCGCGGCCGCATCCCTGACGCCCTTACCCAGGGCCGTGAAGCGGCAGATGACAAGGTGGTCATTGTCCACCGTGACGGCCAACAAGTCCTCCTCAGCAAAGAAGAGTATGCGGACTACCTCGAGCGCCACCCCGAGCTCAAGCCTTCGGCCGAAAACTAAATACGCCGCCTACACTCTCCCCCACATCCTTTGAAGGAATGGTGACTGAAAACCATGTTCCCGCTGCGCTCAAAAGTAACTACCGTCGGCCGCCAAGCCTCTGGCGCCCGTGCCCTCTGGCGGGCCACCGGCACCAAGGAAAATGACTTTGGCAAACCGATTGTCGCCATCGCCAACTCCTACACCCAATTTGTCCCCGGCCACGTACACCTCAAAAACGTTGGCGATATCGTCGCCGACGCCGTGCGCGCGGCCGGCGGCGTACCCAAGGAATTCAATACCATCGCCGTCGATGATGGCATCGCCATGGGTCATAGCGGCATGCTCTACTCGCTGCCTTCACGCGAAATCATCTCCGATTCCATCGAGTACATGGCCAATGCCCACACTGCCGACGCCCTGGTATGTATCTCCAATTGCGATAAAATCACCCCGGGCATGCTCAATGCGGCGCTGCGCCTGAACATTCCCACCATTTTCGTCTCGGGCGGACCGATGGAGGCCGGCAAAGCCGTCGTGGTTGATGGCGTAGCCCACGCCCCCACCGACCTCATCACCGCCATTACCGCCTCTGCAAACGACGCGGTATCTGATGAAGGCTTGTCCCAGGTAGAGGAATCTGCCTGCCCCACCTGCGGCTCCTGTTCGGGCATGTTTACCGCCAATTCCATGAACTGCCTGACCGAGGCACTCGGCCTGGCGCTGCCCGGCAACGGCACCACCCTGGCCACCCACACGGCTCGCCGCAGCCTATTTGAAAAGGCCGGCTCCACCATCGTCGATATGTGCCGCCGCTATTACGGCGAGGAGGACGAATCCGTTCTCCCGCGCAATATCGCCACCAAGGAAGCCTTCACCAACGCCATGGCGCTTGACATGGCCATGGGCGGATCCACCAACACCATCCTGCACACGCTCGCAGCCGCACAGGAGGGCGAGGTGGATTTCACCCTCGATGACATTAATGACATCTCCTACCGCGTGCCCTGCCTGTCCAAGGTCGCACCCAATGGCACCTACCACATTGAGGATGTCCACCGCGCCGGCGGTATCCCCGCTATCTTGGGAGAGCTTCGCCGCGCCGGGCACTTGAACCTGAAGGTACATACGGCGCTCTATGACAACGCCGAGCAGTGGCTCGATGACTGGGATATCCGCAACCCCCACGCCACCGATGAGGCCCGCGAACTGTACTACGCCGCGCCGGGCGGCGTGCGCACTACCGAACCATTTTCCCAATCCAACCGCTGGGACGAGCTCGACACTGACGCCGCCAATGGCTGCATTCACGACGCCGATCACGCCTTTTCTTCCGACGGCGGCCTAGTTGTCCTGCGCGGAAACCTGGCTCCAGACGGGGCCATCGTCAAGGCAGCGGGCGTTGAAGAAGAGCTGTGGACATTCTCTGGACCTGCCCGTGTGGTCGAATCCCAGGAAGAGGCCGTATCGATAATCCTGAACAAGGAAGTTCAGCCGGGCGACGTGGTGGTCATTCGCTATGAAGGCCCGTCCGGCGGCCCGGGTATGCAGGAGATGCTCCACCCCACCTCCTTCCTGAAAGGCGCCGGTTTGGGAAAGGCATGCGCCTTGATTACCGACGGCCGCTTTTCCGGCGGCACCTCAGGCCTTTCCATCGGCCATATCTCCCCGGAGGCAGCCCACCAGGGCCTTATCGGGCTCATCGAAAATGGCGACACCATCACAATCAATATCCACGAACGCGAACTAACCCTGGATGTGGACGAGGACGTGCTGGAGCGCCGCCGCGCTGCCCAAGAACAGCGCGAGCGCCCCTGGACCCCAGTGAGCCGCAACCGACCGTTCACTAAGGCGCTGCGTGCGTATGCAGCCATGGCCACCTCTGCCGATCGCGGCGCGGTGCGCGCGGTCGATGGCCATGTGAATTAGCCAGTATTAACTGCTAAATCCCTATGAGCCTCGGTGGGGTGCACGCCCGTTTGCCTGCAGATCGCATAAAGTGTACTGCGATGAAACTCGCGCGCACCCCACTTTTTCGTTATGCCTTAGCTCTGCTGGGCCTCATTTTTGGCGCCTGCAAGATTATTCAAGACACCCGCATCACGGACTTTCCCATTGACATGGTGGTCTACCGCGAGGGCGTCAAGGCCTTCCTTGAGCACCGCTCCGTCTATAGCGAGCCCATGCTGGCCGGGGACATTGAACTTCCCTTCATTTATCCGCCCTTTGGCGCGCTCGTCATGGTTCCGATCACGGCCTTTGACGGCATTGACCACGATATGGCAGGCGACATCGTGGTCGTCCTGTCTGACCTTCTCGTGCTCCTATGCCTCTACTTTGTATTCAAGGCAGTCCTGAAAAAGCCAGAGTTCCTCCTGCCCGTCACCGCCATTACTTGGGCCATTGCCTTGCGCTTCGAACCAGTTGACCTCAACAATGGTTTTGCGCAGATCAATATCGTGGTGATGGCGCTGGTTATCCTCGATCTGGTTCCACGCAAGCGCTTCCTGCCCCAAGGCATTTTGATTGGCTTGGCCGCCGCAATCAAAATTACCCCACTGGCTATGTTGCTGTATTTCCTCGTGCGCAAGGAGTGGAAGCAGATTGCCACAGCGCTCCTTTCCGCTGTTGCGGCCACCCTCCTTGCCGCAGCCTTCCGCTGGGACGCGTTCGTGGAGTTCTTCAGTTCCAAATTGCTCGATATGGGCTCTGGCGGCGACTTCGGCGTGGGGACTGATTACCAGTCCAATAGCTCTATCAAGGGCGCCATTCAGCGCATGTATTCTTCTTCCGAGGCCATGGACGCCAATGGGCTGGCCATCAACATCGCGTGGATCGCCGCCTCCCTCGTGGTAATTGCATTCGCCGCGTGGCTTATCAAGCGGCTGTGCGAGGAGCACCTGCTTGTCGACGCCCAATTGGTCACCGCCCTCACCCTCCTGCTCATCTCCCCGGTTTCCTGGTCGCACCACTGGGTCTGGCTCACGCTCATCATCCCGGTCTTTGTCTACCGCGCCTGGACCTGGCTGCCATCTGGATGGGCCGCGGGCAGCCTGCTGACCGTCCTCGTCGCCTGGTCAGCCATGCTGCTGACCGTCCCGCCCAAGTGGTGGTGGGGCGATCAAGTCGATGTCCACGCCATGGAGCGCTACCAGAAGTTCTGGGTGGATGACTTCGTGTGGCTAACCATACTGACCGTCGCACTTTTCGCAGCCGCTTTCTATGCCTCCCAGCGCAATAACCGGAACGCGAATACCGCTACTCCTGCCCCGCTAGCGTCTTAAGCGCTGCAAGGTGCGAATCGAATGCGGCTTTACCTTTAGCCGTGAGCATCACCCATACCGTGTCCTTGCCTCGCGAGGATCCATACTCACGAAAGCGACTGACATACCCCTCTTTTTCCAGTGCGCTTAGCTGCTTAGACAGCGTGGCATCGGATTGATTCACCTTGTCTCGAATCGCGGGAAATCGCATCTCTTTGTTGATGGCGCCTTCCACTGCCCCAGCCGCGTTGAGCACCGCACAAATCTTAAATCGGTTGAGCGGGTGGATTACTGGATCAAGCTCACTCATCGCCGCTTGCCCGCTTATTACTCTCGTGGTCTCGCGTGGACAGATCCATCGCACCGGAATTGAAAACCCAGAAGACAGCGAGTCCCCACAGCGTGGATGCTACGGCCGCAATTACCATGTGTCCTTCGAGAAAGGTCTGGAAAAACGTAGGGATAAAAATCAGAATGATTCCGAAATAGTATTTCTTTTCCGGCTGCGGCTGGGCGAAGGGATCTTGCCTATAACCTGCGCGCACGTTGCGCTTCTGAGCGCTAACCCAAAGAGCTACTCCCGCGCAGACCAACACAAGACCAAGGGACAACCACCACGGCATGCCGTTCCCCCATTGGCTCAAGATAAACCAAAATCCTGCCAGCGCTGCAGCAAACAGAGCATTAAGCGCAGTCTTACGCTTGCCGGTTTGCTCCTTTTCAACGTCTTCATTGAAGGACAGTGCCTCGTGCACGCTTTCATCCATGATCGCCGTTCCTTTCGCCTTCGACTTTTCGTTGTTTTCCACTTTAGAAAGTATCATACTTTCTACCCTAGAAAGCAAGGGGAAAAGAAAATCCGCCGCGATGGCGACGGACAATCTATTGGCGATTAGTTCAGCGGATTAACGCCTGCACCGAAGAACCAGAGCGCGACGAGAATAGCTACGCCAATGAGCACAAAGATCCACGAAGTACCCAGTGGGCGGCGTGCCCACGAGCGCTTGAAGTCTAGGGAGATAAAGCCTGGGCCAGTAAACTGCAGGCCCACTGCGATGACAAAGAGGACCAAGGAAAGCCATACGGATTCCGGCCAGCTAAAGACGTCCAGGCCGGCATCGGTCTGGGCTAGCTCGTGGACGGCAGTAAAGCCGGTCACTACCAGGCCAATCATGGCCGCCAGCGGCGTAATGAGGCCGAGCAGCAAGAACACACCAGCGATAAGCTGCATGGTCGGCACCGCGATAGACAGTGCGGTATCCCAGGCATAGTTGGCAAAATCGCCTTCCAGGCCGGACAAGCCCTCGCTATCGCCAAGCGTGAAGAAGGTCTTTGCTCCCGCGACGATAAGGTAAGCGCTCAGCGCCAAGCGGATGAAAAACAGGCCGAAGTCGATGGTGCCGCGGCGACCATAGCGTTGGTAGCCTTCCTTTTCCTCCTGCTCTGCCTGCAGGCGTGCCTCGCGCTCCTCTGCGGTTTCGGTGCTGAGGGTGCTCTCTACGGGGGCGTCGGCAGTAGCAAGTGCCGTTTCTTGCTCTGCGCTAGCCGGCGTGGTGGACTCCGGCTGCGCGAAGGCTACGGTCTCCTCGCCGGCACCACTGTCCTGACGTGCGGCTTCATTTGCACTGGAATAGGACAGTACCTCGGTTTCAGGATGGTCCTGCTGCGCCTGGGAAGGCTTGATCTCCTGCGGCTCGGCGCGGCCGGCACGCTCGAAAAGGCCCGGCTTCGACTTTCCCTGGCCGGAGACAGAATCCTTGCTAGCGGGCTTCGCGTTGTAGGTTGGCACGTCCATATCCTCATCAAACGGGGTGGCTTTATCCGGTTGCTGCTTATCGCTCATAGCTCCAACTTAGGGCACGTGCCTGCACTTTTGTGGTACCCACCACGGCGCGCCGCACGAGCTTGCGCGCTATGCGGCCACCAAGTCGCTCGCAGCTTCGATGACCGAACGCGTTAGTTCGCTCAAAACCTCCGATTCCAAGCGCCAACGCTGCCAGTAGAGGTCGATATCGAGCGGGGAGCCGTCGAGAAGCACCAGCTCTTTTGCCGCTAATAGGGGCAGCGCTTGGGCTTGGGGTAGCAATCCCCACCCCAGCCCAACGCGAACGGCCTCGAGGTAGCCTTCGGAAGAGGGAATCTGTGAAACCCGGGCACGTACCACGGCCGAATCAATAAAGCGCTCGCGCATCGCATCATCCAGTACTTGATCGTTGGGACCATAGCCAACAAGGGGCATAGTTTCCCAGGTCAGCCGGCCGCTATGGAAGCTTTCTGCAATATGTGGTGCCGCGACTGGGAAGTAGCGCATCGTACCTAAGAAGCTAGACTCGCAGCCCGAGACCGGTGTGGCTTCCCTCGTCACCGCGCCAAGCACATCGCCCCGCCGCAGCATGGCTAAGGTGCGCGCCTCATCCTCAATCCGGATGCGCAGGGCGACATCGCCCCGCCGCGCGGTATCGCTAAGGACCCTACGAAACCATGTCGCTAGGGAATCCGAGTTCACTGCGACTGAGAGCGGGACGCGGGCTAGGCGGTGGCCTAGGCGGGCGTCCGTCTCGGCCTGTACTAACGCCATGCGGCGTGCGGATTGCACCAGGATCTCCCCCGCTTCTGTCGCGGTTACCGGAGTGGCACGGCGAAGGAGCACTCGACCGGTGCTCGATTCTAGCGCCTTGATGCGTTGACTTACCGCAGACGGCGAGATGCCGAGTACGGCAGCGGCGACATCAAAGCTGCCTTCATCCACGATGGCGAGCAATGTTTCTAAGTGCACCGGGTTCATGAAGCTATTCTAAACCAACTGTAGATTCATTAACTGGACTAATTCAGGCCGGGAATTCACACTAGAAGGCATGTCCATCGTGCTTGCTGGTTTCTTCCTGGGATTATCGCTCATCGTGGCCGTCGGCCCGCAAAATGCCATGCTGCTCAAATACGGCATCCGCCGCGACCACATCGGCCTCATCATTGTCGTCTGCGCGCTTTCCGACGTCATCCTGATCACCTCCGGCACGGCCGGCGTGGGCTACTTGGTTGAAAAATTCCCCAACGCCCTGCAGGTTCTGAAATATGTTGGCGCCGCTTACCTGGCGTACTTCACCTTCACTTGCTTCCGCGATGCATTCAAAACCAAAGGCGAGGCCATCGAGGTCGAATCCACGCAGCCAAAGGTACCGCAGGAAGTCGCCTCCTTCGATGGCTCTCGGGCACGCAACACGACCAAGACCGCAACTCGCGTCGAGATCAAGCGATCCCCCTCCTGGGTCAAGCCGCTATTGACCGCCCTGGCCTTAACGTGGCTCAACCCAGGCGCCTACGTGGACGTAGTGGTCATGCTCGGCAGCATTGCTAATCAATATGGCGAATCGGGGCGCTGGCTTTTCGCCGTCGGTGCAATCTGCGCCAGCTTCACTTGGTTCCCTTTTATTGGCTTTGGCGCCGCGCGCTTTTCCCACGTGCTGTCCCGGCCCACAGTGTGGCGCTGGATCAACTTCGGCATCGGCGTCATCATGATTGGCCTAACGCTCAAGTTACTCCTGCTCTAGGGCCGGGATTCTGCCCGCCTAGTCGCCGCGAACGCGCGACGCAGTGGCGCCGGCCCAGCGGTTGATGCCGGCGTCATGGGCGGCGTCGTCAATAGCAGCCAGCTCCTCCGCGCTGAAGTCAAGGTGTTCCAGCGCGCCCAGGTTGTGCTCGAGCTGCTCCACGGAAGAAGCACCCAACAGTGCCGAGGTAAGCGTGCGATCCCCCTGGTCACGCAGCACCCACGAGATGGCCATCTGGGCTAGCGACTGACCGCGCTGGCCTGCAATTTCGTTGAGCGAGCGGATCATGGAAAGGTTTTCCTCATTGAGCCAGTCCTTTTCCAGGGTCTTATTCTTCGCCGCACGCGAATCTGCGGGGATGCCGTCGATATAGCGGTCCGTCAGCATACCCTGCGCCAACGGGCCGAAGCCGATGACGCCTAGGCCGCTGCGCGCTGTGACATCAAGCAGCGACTCGCCGTCTTCGCCCGGGCGCTCAATCCAGCGATTCAGAATGGAATAGCTGGGCTGATGAATCAGCAACGGGCAGCCCTCATCTTCCATAAACTCCACGGCCTCATCGGTGAGCTCCGGGCCATAGGAAGAAATGCCCACATACAGCGCCTTGCCGGAAGCTACGATATCGCGCAGCGCGTACAAGGTCTCCTCCAGCGGGGTATCCGGGTCCGGGCGGTGGTGGTAGAAGATGTCCACATAATCTAAGCCCATGCGCTTCAGGGAAGCGTCCAAGGAGCTCACCACGTACTTGCGGGAGCCACCAAAGCCGTAGGGCGAATCATTCATCACCCAGCCGGCCTTGGAGGAAATGATCATTTCATCGCGGAAGGGGCGGAAATCGCGGGCGAAGATGCGTCCGAAGTTGTCCTCTGCGGCGCCTGGTTCAGGGCCATAGTTATTGGCCAAATCGAAATGAGTAATCCCCCGGTCATACGCCGCGCGCAGGATGTCGCGCTGCGTGGCCAGGGGACGGTCGTCACCGAAGTTCTGCCATAGGCCAAGGGAAATGGCCGGCAGCTTCAGCCCAGAGTTGCCTACTCGGCGGTACTCCATCGAATCATAACGGTCAGATGCGGGTGCATAGATACTCATGGCACCCCATTGTCCGCTTAATTCTTGGAATTGTCAGCCTTTGGCAGCTCCTCATCTTCCTCAGGGTCGCCGGATGCGCCGGTTTCTTCGACCCACTTTTCAATTTCTTCCGGGGTGCGGTCAGTTTCTACCGCATCACGCTCGGTGTAGTAAGAGTGGTCGTGGCGGTTTTCTTCGTACTTTTCCTTGTCAAAGTCCACGTCGTCGTCACCATCGAGCTCTTCGGTGACTTCCTCCACCAGCTCATCGTAGAGGGCCTCATTGTCCATATTGGAGTCCTCGATGTGCTGGCCAATCTCATCGTCGTAGCGCTCGGCGTCGTAGTCCTTGTCTGGGTGCAGCTTCAGGTGCATGAGGGCACGCACGCGCTCACGGCGCACAGCCTCATCCTGGATTTGAGACTGGCTGCGGAACCAAGCAAAGACCAAGATGGCCACCATCAGAATGCCCATGTAGCCGATGACTGGGTAGATGTAGTTCATCAGGGTCTTAAAGCCGGCGAAGGACACGGCGAACCCGGCCAAGCAGCCAACGATAAAGATAACCGGGAAGCGCTTCTCATGGCCGGCAGATAGGCGCTTGCCCAGCGCGTAGAACATGCCGATAGCGGTATTGAAGATCATCATGTAAATGATGACCGCCATGATGGAGCCGAGCGTCGGGTTAACGCTATCTACCAAAGACAGCATCGGAATATCGGAGCCTTGTGCCTTGTCCGAGTTCATCAGCAAGGAGAATCCGGCAAGGCCCATCATGATGGAGTAGATGACGCCGCCTACAACGCCGCCCCAACCGGCCTCGCGTGGGCTGATATTGTCGCCACCGATAACCAGGGACATGGACACGGCGAGCATCAGCGCCAGGCCGTTGTAATTGAGTGCGGAAATGAGCCAGTTACCAATCGGGGTGTCGATCTGGCTGGAGGCGTCCATAGCGGCGCCGATGTCATCCGGCATATTGAGGCCGGTGTAGATGGCCACGCCGATGACCGCAATGATGATGGTCGGCGTTACGGCACCAATAACCTTGGATACCTTGTCCACGTCGAGCATGCCGACAATCAAAACCAAGACCAGCATGAGCGTGGAGCCGATCCAAGTCTTCCAGCCAAATTGCTGCTCCATATTGGAACCCGCGCCAGCCAACATCACAAAGCCAATAGCAAAGAGGGTGATGATGACCGCGATGTCCAGCAACTTGGAGACGATCGGGTGGGTGACATTGCGGAAAACGGTGTTGTGCTCAGAAGCGTGGAAGTAACTGCCCAGCTGCAAGAACACGGTACCGGCAAGGGTCATGATGAGTGCGGCGATAATGATGCCGGGAATACCCCAAGAACCAAAGGCAGTGAAGTACTGCACCACCTCTTGGCCCGTGGCAAAGCCGGCGCCCACCAACAAGCCCACGAAGGACATGGCAATGGCGATAATGTTTTTAGAAGACACGGTTGCCTAACTTTTGTAGCGAATATCTCTCGCATACTGGTGCGCGCGGCCCCTTGTCCCCCACTCCCCAGCACGTGGGTCCCACAACACCGGTATGCGTTCCTTAAGGAATGGTACGTAAGTGACCCGTTAAACACCTACTGACACATACCGATGTTGTGATAAATCACATTTGGTGATTAGGCGAAATCAACCTAACGCTTTAGTCGTCGAAGGTCGCGGTATCAATCACGAAGCGGAACTTTACATCGCCTGCCACCACGCGCTCATAGGCGTCATCAACATCGTTAACGCCGATCTTTTCAATGACGGCGCCGATACCGTGCTCGGCACAGAAGTCCAGCATCTCCTGGGTCTCTGCAATGCCGCCGATGTTATTGCCCGTAAGCACCTTGCCGCCGCCGACGAGGCTGCTCATATGGATCCCCAGCTCCTCCGGCGGAAGTCCCACAACGGACATGATGCCGCGCGGCTTGAGCAACTGCAGGTAGTCATTGAGGGAGTACTGGGCAGAAATGGTGGACAAGATGACGTCGAATTCGCCACGGTGGTTGGCAAAGAAGTCTTCGTCCTCACCGGTGGCCAGAATGTGCTTCGCACCCAGCTCATAGGCTTCCTTTTCCTTGCGCAGGGAGCGGGAAATTACGGTTACTTCCGCGCCCTTTGCCGCAGCGATCTGCACACCCATGTGGCCCAAGCCGCCTAGGCCTACTACGGCAACCTTATCGCCTTCCTTGACCTGCCAGCGAGCCAGCGGCGAATAGGTGGTGATTCCGGCGCACAGCAGCGGGGCTGCGACATCAAAGTCGATACCCTCCGGAATGGTGCACACAAAGTTTTCGTTGACGACTACCTTCTGGGCGTAGCCGCCTTGGGTAATGGTGCCGTCTACGTCTTCGGAGTTATAGGTGCCCACATTGCCATTCATGCAGTTCTGCTCCTGGCCGTTGCGACACTGTTCGCACTCACCACAGGAGTTGACCAGGCAGCCAACGCCAACGCGGTCGCCGACTTTAAATTTCGTGACCTTATCGCCCACGGCTTCCACGACGCCGGCAATCTCGTGGCCCACCGTCAGCGGGAAGTGGGCTTGACCCCATTCGTTGCGGATGGTGTGAATATCGGAGTGGCAGATGCCCGCAGCCTTGATATCAATGACCACGTCGTCTTCGCGCGGATCGCGGCGCTCAATTTCTACGACCTTGAATGGAGCTTCAGGGCTTTCCTTTTGCAATACTTTGCTCTTAATTGTCATGCCCACGACCCTACGCTTAACCCCACTGACCTCGCCTAACGAAAATTATCACCGTTTCCGACAGGGGAGGAAAACCAAAAAGCCAGCCACGTCCCTTCGGTTGAAGAGGGATGAACGCGGCTGGCTATGTGGGGGTCTTAGTTCAGCTTCTCTGCGATGAGCTTATTGACCTGGCCCGGATCGGCCTTGCCCTGGGTGGCCTTCATGACCGCACCCACGATGGCACCGGTGACCTTCTTATTGCCGGCACGGTACTTTTCCACGATGTCCGGGTTGGCGGCCAGCGCGTCATCTACGGCCTTCTCGATGGCGCCGTCATCGCGCACGACCTCCAAGCCGCGCTTTTCGACGACCTCGTCGACGTCACCCTCGCCCGCCAACACACCATCGACGGCCTTGCGTGCGAGCTTGGTGGTCAGCTTGCCCTCATTGACGAGCGCGATAACGCGCGCCACGTGCTGCGGGGTAATGGACAAACCAGCAAGATCGGTCTCCTGCTCGTTGGCCTTGCCGGCCAGGTAGGAAACCCACCAGGAGCGTGCCTCGTCCGGCTTCGCACCGGCCTCGACGGTATCCACGATGAGGTCGAGGGCGCCGGCGTTAACCAAGTCGCGCATCTCCTCATCCTTGATGCCCCACTCTTCCTGGATGCGCGCACGGCGAACCCAAGGCAGCTCCGGAAGGGTCTGGCGCAGCTCTTCTACCCACTCGCGCGGAGCGATGACCGGCGGCAGGTCCGGATCGTTGAAGTAACGGTAGTCTTCCGCGGTTTCCTTCGGACGACCCTTCGAAGTGGTGCCGTCGGTCTCTTGATAGTGGCGGGTTTCCTGGTCAATGGTGCCGCCATCTTCGAGTACCTGTGCCTGGCGCTGCATCTCGAAGCGAACCGCCTGCTCCACGGAACGCAGGGAGTTAATGTTCTTGGTCTCGGTACGGGTACCAAACTCTTCCTGGCCCACCGGGCGCAGGGACAGGTTGGAGTCCACACGCATGGAGCCTTGATCCATGCGGGCGTCGGAAACGCCCAAGGCTGCAACGAGCTCACGCAGGGCAGAAACGTAGGCCTTTGCCACCTCCGGCGCGCGCTCACCGGCGCCAATGATCGGCTTGGTAACGATCTCAATGAGAGGAATGCCCGCACGGTTGCAATCCACCAGGGACGCCGTGGCGCCGTGAATACGGCCATCCGCACCACCGAGGTGGGTCAGCTTGCCGGTGTCTTCCTCCATGTGGGCACGCTCGATCTCCACACGCCACTCGGTGCCGTCTTCCAGCACTACGTCCAGGTAGCCGTCATAGGCAATCGGCTCGTCGTACTGGGAAATCTGATAGTTCTTCGGCTGGTCCGGGTAAAAGTAATTCTTGCGGGCAAAGCGAGAGGACTCCGCAATGGAGCAATTAAGCGCCAGGCCAATCTTGATGGCGCCCTCCACGCCCTTGGAGTTAACTACCGGCAGCGCACCGGGCAGGCCTAGGGAGACCGGGTCAACGTTGGAATTAGGCGCTGCGTTGAAGTTCGTAGGAGAGGTAGAAAACATCTTGGTTTCCGTATCCAGCTCTACGTGGACTTCCATGCCCATTACCGGTTCGAACTTTTCTAGGACCTCATCGAAGTCCATCAGGTCATACATCGCAGCAGTCATGCGTGCCATCTTAATACGTCCATGCGCTCGCGCGCTCACGCCCCTAAGCTGAATATTATGACTACACCACATAGCGTTGATGCCGCGCTTATCGATGCCCCTTTGATCAACATCGCAGTCTTCCGTACTGCCCCTACCCCTGAGGAGGTAAGCGAGCGCCTGACCACCACTTTTGGCGATCGCCTGGGAGATATCATGCCGGGCAAGAATCCGGGAAGCATCATGGTCGAGCTTGATGATTCCTTCTTATTGCACTACCAAGCTGTCGATACCCCTCCCACTCGCGATAGCTATGGCCTCCACCCCATTTTGAGCGCGGATGCTCGCGGCCTCGATTCCGCCACCGCACAAATCCTCGTGTCCGTGCTTCCCCAAGAGACCGAAGATGATCGCGCGAAGCAATTCCGCGAAGCCCGCCGCGAACACCTTGAACTTCTCTCCAAGGCCACCGCGGTGGTAGCCGAGCACCCCGACTGCCTGATAGTCCACAACCCCCGCGGAAACGTATCCATTGCGCCGAATACTTTCCTCGAGGCCGTTCGGGATAACCTTGCCCCAATGCACATCGCTCCGGTGTGGCTTACCCAAAAAGAAAACAAGATCTTGGGTTATACCGTTGGGCTGGTCCAAGCCGGACACCCCGAAATCCAGGCGGCCACCGAATCCATGGATCCCACCGATCTCTATTACAAGCTGGCCAATATCGCAGACCACGTGCTCCAAGGCGCCACCGTCAAAGACGGCGACACCCTCTCTTTCGAGCAAGGCCAGCCACCCCTGACCGTGCAGAAAGAGCCCTGGTTTGTAGACGAGTCCTATCCTGCGGTCACGATTAATTTTTAGCGGGTTTCCCGGTCCTACTTCCGGGAATCCGAATAGCGGCAGATTGCTGCCAGCACCGCACCAGAAAGGTTGTGCCACACCGAAAAGACGGCTCCTGGCAGGGCGGCCAATGGGTTCATATAGGTCGATGCCAGGGAGGTGGCCAAGCCAGAATTTTGCATGCCCACCTCGACGGCCATGGTGCGCCGCGCGGTAACCGGCTGCTTGGTCAGCATTCCGGCCAGGTAGCCCAAGCCGTAGCCGCAGGCGTTATGGATTACCACTGCGGCAAAGACGAGCGCGCCGGCGGTAGCGATGGTGTCGTGCGCGCCGCCGACCACGATGCACACAATGGCGGAAATGGCCGCAACCGAGATCCATGGCAGCGCCGCGTTAATCTTTGCCACCACGCGCGGAACCAGCATGCCGATGAGAATGCCGGCGACTACCGGAATGAGCACGACCTTCACAATGGACCACGCCATGGCGGAGGCGGAGACCGGCATATACTCCCCTGCCAGCCACAGTGTCAGCAACGGCGTGAGGACCGGCGCCAACAGGGTGGAAATGGACGTCATGGTCACCGACAGAGCCACATCACCGCGCGCAAGGTAAGACACCACGTTGGAACTCGTGCCGCCGGGCGCGCAGCCCACCAAGATAACGCCGGCAGCTACAGCATCGGGAAGATCCATCACCGCGACTACCAGGAGCGCCACTAGCGGCATGATGACAAACTGCGCTACTAATCCGATGAGAACAGGCAGCGGACGGCGTGCTACCAGGGCAAAATCCACCGGCTTGAGGGTTAGGCCCATACCGAACATGACAATACCCAGCAGCGGGGTGACCTGCGGGGCGAAGGAAGCTGCGGTCTCTGGCGCGAGGTATCCCACCACGCCGCCGATAATCACCAGCACGGGAAAGCCGAGCGCTGCAATGAGCGCTTGGCGGTCTTGCACTGAGGAAGGCGCAGCGGGCGCCTCCACCCGATTATCTGTCATGCTATCGATACTCATAGCCAAAAGAATACGCTCCCACCCAGTGGGAGCGCTATCTTAATATTCGGAACGCGGAATGCCTCTAGCCAAAGAGCGCCTGGGCGTTGCGATAACGCGATTCCGGCACCGTCTTGAGCGTGCCCACGGCATCTTCCAGCGGGACGAGGTCAATATCCTCACCATGGAGGGCAACACACATGCCAGACTTGCCTTCGTGGATGGCGCGCGCTGCGTGCACGCCGTAGCGAGTAGCAAGCACGCGGTCATATGCCGTCGGCGTGCCGCCGCGCTGAATATGCCCCAGCACGGTCGTACGTACGTCATACCCGGTGCGTGCCTTGATTTCATCGCCGATTACCTGGCCGATGCCATTGAAAGTCTGGTGCCCGAACTGATCGACACCGCCGGCCTCAAAGTCCATCGTCCCTTCCTTTGGGAGGGCGCCTTCTGCCACGCAGATAATGCCGTACTTTTCGCCCATCTGGAAGCGACGTTCCATCGCCTTCGTAATCTCCGCGATATCAAAGGGCTCTTCCGGCACCACGGTGTAGTGCGCACCACCGGCCATGCCGGCATGCAGGGCAATCCAGCCTACGTGGCGGCCCATGACCTCTACGATCAGGATGCGGTTATGGGACTCCGCGGTAGTGTGCAGACGGTCGATAGCATCGGTGGCCACAGAAACGGCGGTATCGAAACCGAAGGTGTAGTCGGTGGCGTTAACGTCATTATCAATGGTCTTCGGCACGCCCACTACCGGCACGCCGTTATCAGAAAGCCACTTTGCGCCCTTGAGGGTTCCTTCACCACCGATGGCGACAAGGGCATCCACCCCGGCATCCGCCATGTTGGACTTAATCTGGTCAAGGCCGGCCTTGAACTTATCCGGATGCAGGCGGCCGGTGCCCAGGATGGTGCCGCCGCGCAACAGAATACGGTCGATTTCCGCATCGTCATAAAGATCGCGGCGGCGGTCTTCCATCAGGCCCACCCAGCCGTCTTCATAACCTACAACGGTATCTCCAAATTCATTGGATGCGGTACGCACTACCGCACGGATTACAGCATTGAGGCCGGGGCAATCGCCGCCGGACGTTAAAACACCTAGACGCATATCTACCAATCTAGCGCGCGATTTTTAGGCCTGCAGAGTGTCCCTAAAACCTAGGGCAGAAACCAGGCCCACCACCAGCGCAGCCACGATGACGAGCAGCGAATTAATAATTGCCGCCTCTGGGCTACCCGTTTGCATAACTGCAGAAACTAGGGCAACTCCCACCACGGATCCCACCTGGCGGGAGGTGTTGTACACACCGGAGGCAGCGCCCATGAGCTCCGGCGAGATATCGCGCAAGGTGGTGGCGGCGTTGGAACCCCAAATGAATGACTGCCCTACACCTAGGCCGGCAATAGGCAGCCCGAGGACCCACGGAAGGGCGTCTACCTGCATGACCCACCATGCCGCAAGGAGCGAGAATATAAGGATAGAAAATCCCATCACCCCAAGAATCCGCGGATTGACGTGATCCGCCATGATTCCAGCCAGCGGGGATATCAGGAGGGATACCAGCGCCATAGGAGCCACGATGATGCCGGCTTCGCCCGCAGGAACGCCCTGCATGGTCTGCAACCACAGCATGATGGGCAGCATCACCGCGGCAGCCATAAACCCCATTGCGATGATGCCTACCGAGCCCGCCAGGTAATTGCGGTCACTAAATAGCGCCAGCGGCACCAGCGGACTCGACCCGCGGGCCTGGGCAGTTGCCTGCAGTCGAATAAACCAGACGCTAGCGACAACTCCGGCGAGCAGGATCAGCCAAATGGTCCATCCCCAGCCAAGCACCGGGCCCTGCTGAATACCAAAGACGATTGCCGCCAAGGCGATGAGCGACACGATGGCCGAGGGCGCATCGATAGACTGCGCGGTCGTGGGTAGCTCAGGCACCCACAGCAGCGCGAAGACAATGGCTAGCACCACGAAGGGAACGTGCACCCAAAAGGCGGCCTGCCACCCAAAGTTCCCGACTAGAAAGCCACCGGCGAGTGGACCGGCAAGTGCAGCTACCGAGCCAATGACGCCCCACACACCCAGTGCGCGCCCACGGCGCTCACGCGCAAAGATCCGATTGATAACGGACATGGTCTGTGGCATCTGGAGGGACGCACCCACGCCCTGCACCGCACGCGCCGCGATAAGCACTTCCACAGTGGGCGCCACGGCACACGCCACCGCACCGAGTCCGAAAATTCCCACACCCAAACAGAACATCCGGCGCTGGCCCAAAACATCACCCAAGCGGCCGGCAAAGAGCAGCGGCACCACCACAGCCAACAAATAGGCCGCGGATACCCACATGGTGTGGTTTACCCCCGCGTTCAGCTCGCGTTGCAGGTCAGGCAGCGCCACCGCCACCATGGATTGGTCCAGCAGGGATACAAAGAATCCGAGGGACAATGCAAACATGGCGCGCCATGCTTGGCGCTCGGGCGGCAGATGCGTCTCCACAGTCATGGCCTTAGAGTCTAGCGGTCCGAGAAATGTCGACCTAGACTGGCTGCATGTCCATGATCGATATTAAAAAGCCCCAAGACGTTTCTACCGCCACCACTGTCACCCTCGGCCTCATCGGTGGCTGGGTGACTGCCCGCGAGACCGGCATTCGCCCGCTGGGCGGCGTAATCCTCGCCGCCGCCGGTGTATGGGCGGGTCGCTCTTGGGCCAAGAAAACCACCCCGGCTACCACCGCCGGCCTGTGCGCACTCTACGTGGGCGCATTCGGCGCCTCCCACCCGCTGGCTAAGAAGATCGGTGCGTGGCCGGCGGTACTGAGCGTCACTGCAGCCTCGGCGGGCGCGGCATATGCGCTTTCCGACGCCAAATAGTCCCCACCCACACAAATGCGCACCACGTCCCTAGACATGGTGCGCATTCTTTTATCCTGTGTGCCGCTAGTTTCTACTTGGCTACCGTGAACTCAACCGCAGCATTCTCGCTACCCAAGGCGACGGTGCCGCCGGGGAGGTTATAGAAGGAGGGGTTGGATTCGAGGAGGCCCCGGAGGGCGTCGGAAAGCTGCTGCGTATGCTCGTCGCAGGCCGCGCGGGTGGAGTTGAACTCGCCCACGCTGATAGTGCCGTCCTTAGCCACCTCGTAGGTAGTGGTGTAGATATTGCAGCCATCATTGACTACCAAGGTGCGGTCCTTGGCAAAGGTGACGCTCAGCTTGCCATCTTCCTTAACGGAGTGGAGCTCGCCGGTGATGGTCTGTCCTTCAATGTGAGGCTCCAGCTTCTCTACGCCCTCCGGGAGCGGAGAAATCAGATCAGACTGAGTCGGCGCGGTCATGCTAAACCCCGGATCGATGTCGGGGACCTGCGCGGCGTTGGCGGCACCAGCGCCCATCAGTGCAGCGGCGGACAACGAAAATAGTGCGGTCTTTTTGAAATGCATGCCCAAGAATTTACCCCCGCCGAATATAAATTCAACGGGGGTAAAGAAATCCTTATGGAATCGTCAGGGACTCCACAGGCGGCGTTTTACTTATCGCGGCCGGCCTCGTAGGCAGCGCCCACCTTGTAGAGGCGGTCATCCTCGAAAGCCGGAGCCATGATCTGCAAACCGGTGGGCAGGTTGGTATCGCTGGCCAAACCGGAGGGCACAGACATGCCACACAGGCCGGCCAGGTTCAGCGGCAGGGTGCACAGGTCAAAGTTGTACATTGCCATCGGATCCTCGGCCTTCTCCCCCAGCTTGAACGCGGTGGTCGGGGTGGTCGGAGAAACGAGTACGTCAACCTGCTCGAAGGCGCGGGCGAAGTCCTGCGCAATGAGGGTACGCACGCGCTGCGCCTGCAGGTAGTAGGCATCGTAGTAGCCCACGGACAGTGCATAGGTGCCCAGCATGATGCGGCGCTTTACCTCGGGGCCAAAGCCCTCTGCACGGGACTGGGACATGACCTGCTCCGCGGAGTGGGAGCCGTCATCGCCGGCACGCAGGCCGTAGCGCATGCCATCGAAACGTGCCAGGTTGGACGAGACCTCACACGGCATAATCAGGTAGTACGCCGCCAGGGCGTCGTCGAAGTGCGGGCAATCAACCTCGATGATCTCCGCACCCTGCTCGCGCAACTGCTCGACGGCGGCGTGGTAATTCTCCATTACACCTTCCTGCCAGCCATCGCGTTCAAACTGCTTGATGAGGCCCACCTTGACGCCAGAGAGGTCACCCTTGGCGCCTTCGCGTGCGGCAGCGACAACCGGTGCTACCGGCTTATCCACGGAGGTCGCATCGAAGGCATCGTGGCCAGCAATGACCTCGTGCAGGAGCGCGGTGTCGAGGACGGTACGGCCACACGGGCCGGCCTGGTCCAGGGAAGATGCAGCAGCAATAAGGCCATAGCGGGACACGGTGCCGTAGGTTGGCTTAACACCCACAGTATTGGTCAGCGCGGCTGGCTGACGGATGGAGCCGCCGGTATCGGTACCAATGCCGAGTGGCGCTTGGCCGGAAGCGAGTGCAGCTGCGGTACCGCCGCCCGAGCCGCCCGGGGTGCGCTCGGTGTCATAAGGGTTATGAGCCGGACCAAAGGCAGAGTTCTCATTAGAAGAACCCATGGCAAACTCGTCCAGGTTGGTCTTGCCCAGGATGGGAATTCCGGCCTCGCGCAGACGCTTGGTCACGGTGGCGTCGTAGGGAGAAACGTAGCCTTCCAGCATCTTGGACGCTGCGGTGGTTGGCGCATCGGTGGTAACGAGCAAGTCCTTCAGCGCCAGTGGCACGCCAGCCAGACCAGAAGCAGGCTCTTCGCCGGCATCGAGGGCCTTATCCACGGCGTCGGCAGCCGCGAGGGCTTCTTCCGCACCCACGTGCAGGAAGGAATTAAGCTCCTCATTGGTCTCTGCGATGCGATCCAGGAAGGCCTGAGTAGCCTCGCGGGAGGTAATTTCGCGGGAGTGAATCTTTTCCGCCAACTCAGCGGCGGTCAGGGAGGTCAAGCCCTCCGCAGGAACGGTCAGGTTAGACATTTATTCTCCTCCCAAAATCTGTGGCACGACGAAGCGCTCATCTTCTACGGCCGGCGCCTGATCCAAAGCCTGTTCTGCAGTAAGGGTGCGCACAATAACGTCCTCGCGCATCGGGGCGTCCACGGAGTGCGGGTGGCTCATCGGCTCCACGCCCTCGGTATCCACGTTTCCTACCGCGGAAACGGAATCAACAATTTCATCAATCTGCGTTGCGAACTGGGCTAGCTCCTCCTCACTGAGGGCCAGGCGGGAAAGCTTGGCGAGGTGGGCTACCTCATCACGCGAAATCTCAGACACGCGAACTCCATCCTTTATCTGCATAATCGACATGCAGGTGAAAAATATTCACACGATGCATGTACTATGTGAATTGCTAACGACCCATGGTACTGCACCTAACGCGACGGCTGCCGCGTCACCCCAAATTTGCGTTGCTTGAAGCCCGCATTGTGACGCACGTATCATGTCTGGGACTACAAACTACCGAAAGTGTGCGAGACCTTGTCCTTTTTGATCCGTGTACTGCTCCCCGATGCCCCTGGCAGCCTGGGCCAGCTTGCCGACGCCTTTGGACTCGTCGACGGCAATATCCAATCGGTCGATATCGTAGAAAACTTCCCCGACGGCACCGTTATGGATGACATTGTCATCGAGCTGCCCCAAGGCGCCATGGCCGATGTCCTCATCACCGCCGCCTCCTCCGTCGACGGCGTGGAAATTGACTCCATCCGCCCGTTTAGCGGCCGAGTAGACCGCCGCGGCCAGATTGAGCTGCTCGCGCGTGTAGCTAATGCCACCAATGTCACTGCGGCCATGGAAGAGGTCGTCGCGGCCATCCCGAAGGCACTCACCTCCACCTGGTGCATCGTCATTGATAATAACGAGCCTATCCGCCGCCTGGCCTCCTCCAACGCCGCCCCGGAAGATGACGGCACCGTTCCTCACGACATTGAGGTCGAAAGCGCCCGCGTCCTCCACCCCGAGCGCGACGAGTGGGTGCCAGAAAGCTGGTCCCTGCTTGACTCCGCACTCGCCGCCGCCCCACTCGGCGATACCGGATTGGTCATCGCCATGGGGCGAACCGGCGGCCCTGACTACCTCGCCTCCGAGGTCGAGCACTTGGGCCACATCGGCACTATCTTGGGCAGCTTCCTGAAGTAGCTGAAGCGAATTAGACTTCGCCGGTTTCGAGTAGTTGCTGGAATTGCGCCTCGTTGAGAATTGGGATGTCCAGCTCGCGAGCCTTATCCTCCTTCGAGCCAGCCTTTTCACCGGCAACTAGGTACGAGGTTTTCTTCGACACCGAACCGGTGGCCTTGCCGCCGCGAGAGACAATAGCTTCTTTCGCGGAATCCCTAGTGAAGTTCTCCAAGCTGCCGGTAACCACAATGGTCAAGCCCTCGAGGGTCTGCTCCTTGTGATCCTCGGCCGCTACCTCCATGGCCACGCCCGCAGCAGCCCATTTGTCCACAATCGTGCGGTGCCAATCCACCTCGAACCAATCGTGGAAGGATTGCGCGATGGTCATGCCGACGCCATCGACCTCCGCAAGCTCCTCCGTCTTCGCAGCGCGCAGCTTGTCCATGGATCCATAGCGGGAAGCAAGCGCCCGCGCCGCAATCGGGCCCACGTGACGTATGGACAGCGAGACCAAGACGCGCCAGAAGTCGCGTCCCTTTACCTCCTCCAGGTTGTTTAGCAAGTTCTGGCCTGCCGTATTGACCTTGACGTTGCCCTCCTTCTTAGAGCGCTTGTCCTTGGTGTCCTTCTTTGCGGTATAGACATCTGAGGCCAATAGCTTTTCCGCGGTGAGCTCAAAAAGCTCCGACTCATCAACGAGAATGCCATTGTCGATCAGATCCATCGCACCCTTCTCGCCCAAAGCCTCAATATCCAACGCCTTGCGGGAAGCCAGATACTCCAAGCGTGCCGAGAGCTGCGCCGGACAGGACTGTGTGTTGGGGCAACGCCAATCGGCGTCGCCGTCCTTCTGTGGGGCCAATTTCGTGCCGCACGCAGGACAGTTCTCCGGGAAGGTCCACTCATGCTCGCTACCATCGCGCTGCTCGCGCACCGGCCCAAGGACCTCCGGAATAATTTCGCCCGCCTTGCGGATAATGACGGTATCCCCGATGAGCACGCCCTTGCGCTTGACCTCGGATTGGTTGTGCAGGGTTGCCATAGACACCGTGGAACCGGAAACAAAGACCGGCTCCATGATGGCGAAAGGCGTTACTCGCCCAGTACGGCCCACCCCCACCTCAATATTCTTGAGTTTCGTGGTCACTTCTTCCGGCGGATACTTATAGGCAATGGCCCAGCGCGGCGCGCGGGAAGTCGAACCAAGTGCGCGCTGCGAAGCCAAATCATCCACCTTGACCACGAGTCCGTCCATTTCAAAGATGGCGTCGTGGCGGTGTTCTGCCCAATGCGCCACCTCTTCCTGAACCTCTTTGGCCGAGTGTACCTGCTTGGTATACGGGGAAACGGGTAGCCCCCAAGCCGCAATCGCCTTATAGGCATCGTGCTGTGAGCTGGGCGAGAATCCCTCGCGCGCACCCAAGCCGTGGCACACCATTTTCAGGCGGCGTTTTTTCACTTCGGCGGGATCCTTCATGCGAAGTCCACCGGCCGCGGCATTGCGCGGATTAGCAAATTTATCCTTGCCATCAGCCGCGCGTTCCTCATTGATCTCCTCGAAGTCCTCGGGGCGCATGTATACCTCGCCACGGATCTCGATAAGCTCCGGAACTGGGTATTCATCAGTCCCCGTCAGCTCGTGCGGAATATCCTCGATTACGCGTGCATTGGCAGTGATATCCTCGCCCACCGTGCCGTCGCCACGAGTCGCAGCGGTGGTCAAGCGCCCATCGCGATAAACCAGATCTATAGACAAACCATCGATCTTCAACTCAGTGAGATAAGTTTGGGCCGGAGTTCTATCCAACCAATCCTGCATCTCGCCAGCGCTAAAAACATTGTCCAAGCTCATCATGCGCTCAAGGTGCTCAATATCTTCGCCTCCGCTCGGAGCGGCGCCTACCTGCTGGGTGGGCGAATCAGGCACGGCAAGCTCTGGGTGCTCTTCTTCTAGTGCAAGAAGGCGCTGAAAGAGGGCGTCAAAGTCGGCGTCGGGAATAGCAGGCTCACCGTTGTAGTACAGATTGCGGTGGCGGCGCACTTCCTGCGCGAGGTCGTTCCATTCACGGTGCAGATCAACTGGATTAGTCACGCTGCACAAGTGTAGCTATCCCTCGTGTCGGGGCTAGCTACTAAGGTATGAATCATGAATTTCGACGCCTCCCGCATGCTCGCCTTCGACCTTGAGACCACCTCGGCCAGCCCTAAACAAGCCCGCATTGTTACCTCTGCCCTAGTCCGCATTGACGGCCGCGATGTGCAAAAAATTGAGCACCTAGCCGATCCCGGAATCGAAATTCCGCAGGAAGCGACCAATGTCCATGGAATCACCACGGAAAAGGCCCGCGCAGAGGGGCGACCACATGAGGATGTTCTAAAAGATACGGTCGACGCAATCAAGGCCGCATGGGAGGATGGCCTGACGCTGATCGTCTACAACGCAGCATTTGATCTCACCGTATTGCGCAGCCTGACCGGAGATTTTACGGTAACCGGCCCGGTCTATGACCCCTATGTGATCGACCGCGTCAGCGATAAGTGGCGAAAAGGAAAGCGCACCCTCGGCGCAGTGTGCGAACACTACGGCGTCGAGTTGGGCAACGCCCACGAAGCTACTGCCGACGCCCTCGCCGCCGCCCGCGTGGCCTGGAAGCAGGTACGCCAGCACTACCCTAACCTGGCACAGATGGATGAAAACGAGCTCATGGAGTTCCAGGCCGTCAAGTGGTACGAGGACCGTGTCGCCTTTAAGAAGTACTTAGAGGGAAAGGGCCGCGATGCCTCGGATGTCTCGACGGCGTGGCCGCTGATTTCTTAAGCGCGTTGCCAAAGTTCTAGAGTTTTGGAATTCTAGAACTATGAAATCTATAGAATCCCGAGTTTTAGCCCTCGAGGAGCGTGTCGCCAAGCTCGAACAACCCACACCAACCCCGATAGAAGTCTCCGCTGACGAGTCCACCATGTGGCTTGCGGACGCCCTCGAGCCTTCTGAAGAGCTTCCTGAAGGGTCCGTAATCTTTGGCGGCAACCTCACTATCGGTGAGAGTTCCTATATCTACCAATGGCAGCGGCCAACAGGGGCAGTAGCCAATGGAGACTGGTCCGAAAACCTCGATCGCCTCGCTGCACTGGCCCACCCCATTCGTGGCGAGATCCTGCGCCGACTCCTTACCGCACCGGCCAGCGCCACAGAACTTGTCGAAGAAGACATCGTCACGTCTACCGGCACGGCCTATCACCACCTCAGCGCCCTCACAAGCGCGGGCTGGACCACCAAGGCAGGTGGAAAATCTGTCTCTTATACACATCTGACGCTGCCGACGATCTACTCTGTGTAGA
>CALLKG010000144.1:0-28185 GCA_938008395.1 Corynebacterium tuberculostearicum | reverse complement strand
CTCCACACAATCACCCAACCCATGTCAGGTGTTTCCACGACCGCTAGAAATCAAGGAGTGCGCTGCATTGAAAATCCCCCCGAATTGAAAAGTGCAACGCCCCGAAGTTTAGCGGCTGACTGTGAATCGCGCACTCCAACTTTTGTATAGCGCGCGAATCGCTAGAATGTCAGACATGCCTAATACTTCCCAGTCGCAACAGTGGTTTGAGCGTTCCTCCAAGGTGATTCCGGGCGGGGTGAACTCGCCGGTGCGCGCGTTTGGCTCCGTGGGCGGCCAGGCCCGCGTGATTGAGCGCGGTGCGGGCTCGCGCCTGTGGGACGTCGACGGCAACGAGTACGTTGACCTGGTCAGCTCCTATGGCCCGATGATTCACGGCAATGCCCACCCGGAGATTGTGGAGGCCGTGCAGCAGGCCGCTGCGGGCGGCTTGAGCTTTGGCTCGCCCACCGAGGGTGAGGCTTTGCTCGCGGAAGCCATCGTCGCGCGCACCGCGGCCGATAAGGTGCGCATGGTCAACTCCGGCACTGAGGCCACCATGTCTGCGGTGCGCCTGGCCCGCGGCTACACCGGCCGCGCCAAGGTGCTGAAGTTCGAGGGTTGCTACCACGGCCATGTGGATGCGCTGTTGGCCTCGGCCGGCTCCGGCGTGGCGACCTTTGCGTTGCCGGATTCCCCGGGTGTTACGGGCGCGACAGCGGCCGATACCATCGTCGTTCCTTATAACGATATCGAGGCCGTGCGCGAGGCATTTGCGCAGCACCCGGGCGAGATTGCCTGCATTATCGCGGAAGCCTCGGCCGGCAACATGGGCACCGTGGCTCCAGAGGAAGGCTTCAACGCCGCGCTTGCCGACGTCGCCCATGAAGACGGCGCCCTCCTCATCCTCGACGAGGTCATGACCGGCTTCCGCACCTCCTATAAGGGCTGGTACGGCGTCGACGGCGTGGCGGCGGACCTGGTGACCTTCGGCAAGGTCGTCTCCGGTGGCCTGCCGGCCGCTGCCTTCGGCGGCCGCGCCGAGTTCATGGACTACCTCGCGCCGGACGGTCCGGTCTACCAGGCCGGTACGCTGTCCGGTAATCCGGTGGCCATGGCCTCTGGCCTGAAGTCTTTGGAGTTGGCCGATGAATCGCTCTACGAGCGCCTGCAGGCCAACGCGGACCGCCTGACCGGCATGATTTCCTCCGCGCTGTCGGCCGAGGGCGTAGCGCACCACATCCAGCGGGCGTCTTCGATGTTCTCCATCCGTTTTGCCGAGGGCGAGGGCCGCAACTTTGCCGATATGCAGGCGGCCGAGACCTTCCGCTTCACCCCGTTCTTCCACGCCCTGCTGGATAACGGCATCTACGTCGCACCAAGCCCATTCGAGACCTGGTTTGTCTCGGATGCACTTACCGACGCCGACTTCGAACTCATCGAAGCCGCCCTCAAGCCCGCCGCCCAGGCCGCGGCCGCCGCGCGTCCCGCGAACTAAGGAGAGACATGACACGCACTATCGTTCACCTCGTGCGCCACGGCGAGGTCCACAACCCGGAGAAGATCCTCTACGGTCGCATCCCGGGCTATCACCTGTCCTCGCGCGGGCATTCCATGGCGGCGCGCACCGCGGAGTCTTTCCGCGATCATGATGTGACCTACCTGGCGGCCTCGCCGCTGCAGCGCGCCCAGGAAACCGCGCGGCCGATTGCGCAGGTAACGGGGCTAGACGTGGACGTCGATAAGACGCTCATCGAGTCCGGCAACCGCTTCGAGGGCCTGCGCACAAAAGGCCTGCGTTCCGCGCTGTGGAACCCGCGCCGCTGGCCGCTGCTGGTCAACCCGCTGGAGCCCTCGTGGGGCGAGCCCTATGAGCAGATTGCCGAGCGCATGCTGGGCTCCATCGAACGCGCCCGCACTGCCGCGGCCGGCCACGAGGCGATCTTGGTCAGCCACCAGCTGCCCATCGTGATGGTGCAGCGCACCGTGCTGGGCCAGCGCCTGCCGCACGCGCCGTGGAACCGCGAATGCGACCTGGCCTCGGTCACCTCTTTGCTTTTTGAGGATAACCAGGTCACCGATATCTTCTACTCCTCGCCAGCCCAGGAGATTTAATGGCACTACAACGCAAACGCGCGATCGGCGCGGTGCTGGCCGCGGCAGCTATCGCCCTGCCGCTTGCTGGTTGTTCGCAGGATGCCGATAACGCGCAAAACGCGGTCGCGACCGGCGGCAACTTCGAGTTCATCACGCCCGGCGGCGAAAAGGTCATCAACTACGAGGAATCCGAGCGCAAGCCGCTGCGCACGTTCTCCGGCGAGGATGTGCGCGATACGGATAAGACCATTTCCCTGGAGGACTATGAGGGCGAAATCGTCGTGCTCAACTCCTGGGGCCAGTGGTGCGCTCCGTGCCGCGCCGAGGCCGATGACCTCCAAGAGGTCCACTCCGAGCTACAGAAGCGGAAGATTGGCACGGTCCTGGGTATCAATGTGCGCGACTATAACCCGCAGGTGTCCAATGACTTCCTCGAAGACAACGGGCTGAAGTATCCCTCCATCTACGATCCGCCGTTTAAGACCGCGGCGGCCCTGGGTGGTGTGCCCACCTCCGTGGTCCCGACCACCATCGTCTTGGATAAACAGCACCGCCCGGCTACGGTCTTTTTGCGGTCCATCACCGCCAAAGACGTGATGGACGTAGTGGACAAACTAGAAAAGGAATAAATGGATAACGCAGCGAGCATCGGCAACTCCTTTGCCGAGGCCGCGACCTCCGGCCCACTCATTCTGGGCCTGCTCGCGGCCGCCGTGGCGGGGTTGGTGAGTTTTGCCAGCCCATGCGTCATCCCACTGGTGCCCGGCTATATTTCCTACCTAGCCGGTGTGGTGGGCGGCGAGGTTACGTTCGACGGTGAGTTGGGGGTGGGCGTCGGCAAGCGCAGGCAATGGGCCGTGGTGCTGGCTGCCGCCTTGTTCATCCTGGGCTTTACCGTGGTTTTCCTGCTGGCGACGGTCTCCGTATTCGGCGCGATTTCCGCGCTTCGGCTCAATGAGGAAACGCTCATGCGCATCGGCGGCGGCGTGACCATCCTGATGGGTGTGGTTTTCCTCGGCGCGATCCCGGCGCTGCAGAAGGACACCCGCATGGCACCGAAGCGTTGGACCACCTGGCTGGGCGCGCCGCTGCTGGGCGGGATTTTCGCGCTGGGCTGGACGCCGTGCCTGGGACCAACGCTGGCCGCCATTATTTCCGTATCGGCCGGCACCGAAGGCATGACGGCCGCGCGCGGCGTGCTGCTCATCATCTTTTATTGCCTGGGCTTGGGCCTGCCGTTCCTGCTGGTGGCGCTGGGCTCCGCGCGGGCAATGCGCTCGATTTCGTGGGCCCGCAAGCACTCGCATACCATCCAGATAATCGGCGGCGTGGCCATGATCCTCGTCGGCCTGGCCCTGGTAACCGGCCTGTGGGGCGAGTTTATTAGCCTCATCCGCCAGTGGACCGGCAACTTTGGCGCAACCCTGATTTAGGAGAGACGTGAAATATTTCCGCAAAGCCTGGCATTGGCTGACCAGCATGCGCACGGCACTGGCGCTGCTTTTCTTGCTGGCGCTGGCCGCGATTCCCGGTTCTTTGCTGCCGCAGCGTGACCTCAACGAGCAGAACGTGCAGGACTTTATTGAGTCCAATGGCAACGTGGCGAAGATCTACGACAAGCTGCAGCTTTTCGACGTCTTTTCTTCCGTCTGGTTCCAAGCCATCTTCGTCCTTCTCGCTATTTCCCTGGTTGGCTGCATCCTGCCGCGCTCCTGGGATCACTATAAGGCGTGGAAGACCCCGCCGACGCGCGCCCCGAAGTACCTCCACAAGCTGCCGCTGGCGGCCGAGGGGCACTCGGAAAAGAGCGAGGAGGAACTATCCGCGGAAATTAAGAAGCGCCTGAAGAGGTGGCGCGTGGCCGAGTATTCCCCAGAGAAGGACCGCGCCGGCGTGCATACCTTCTCCGCGGAGCGCGGCTACGGCCGCGAGCTGGCAAACCTCATCTTCCACGTGGCGCTGGTGGCCATCTTGGTTACCGTCGCTGCCGGCCGCTTGGTCAACTACGAGGGCCAGGTCATCGTGGTCACCGAGTCTGGTTCGCAGGGCGGTGGCCAGACCCTGGACCAGTCCACGGAGTTCTGCAATACCTCCACGTCCAACTTTGACTCCTTCCGCGCCGGCCCGCTTTTCGACGGCACCGGTCTCCACCCCTTCTGCCTCATCGCCCATGACTTTGCGGCCGAATACCTGCCCAACGGCCAGGCGGAGATGTTTACCTCCAACGTTTCCTACGCGGAGGGCGAGGACATCTACAAGGATGACTCCGAGTGGAAGGATTATGAGCTTAAGGTCAACCACCCGCTGCGCCTGGCGCACAACCGCGTCTACTTGCAGGGCCACGGCTACGCGCCGACGGTCACGGTGGAATGGCCCAATGGTGAAAAGCGCACCCAGACCATTCAGTTCCAGCCGAATGACACGACCTTCTTCTTGTCCTCCGGCGCGATGCGCTTCGACCCACCGGCAGGCATGCACCCGGATCTCTATGACCGCCGCCAGAACCAGATCGCCATCCAGGGCCTGTTTGCGCCCACGGCCGAGTGGGCCGGCGAGAACGGCAAGCTGCTGCAGTCCGCATACCCCGGGCTGCAGGATCCGGCGATGGCCATCGATATCTACCGCGGCGATGCCGGCCTGGACACCGGCACCCCGCAGTCCTTCTTCTCGCTGGACCCGAACCTGGTGCAGTCCGGCCAGCTGCAAAAGATTGACCGCGTGAACCTCAACCAGGGCGAGGACGTCACCCTGGACGATGGCACGAAGATCACCTTCGACGGCGCCAGCGAGTTCGCCAATTACCAGGTCTCTTATGATCCTTTCCAGAAGTGGGTGCTGGCCTCCGCGCTGGTGATGCTCATTTCCCTGGTGGGATCGCTGGTGATTAAGCGCCGCCGCGTCTACATCCGCCTGCGGCCGAATGCGGCCGGCGGCACCGACGTGGAGATGGGCGGGCTTGCCCGCACCGACCGCGCCGGCTGGTCCGAGGAGTTCCACGAGCTGCACCGCGCGCTGCTGGAGCTGCCGGACCCAGACGAGGTCGAAGAAGACGAACTTTATACCGACGATTAGCGCCCCGGCCCGATCCAACAAAAGTTGGATTGGGTCGTTTCGCTGAGTAAGGTAATCAGCACTTATCCCGCACGTGTGAAGGCTAGGAGCATTCATGCAGATCGATCAGAATCTGTCTAATTTCTCGGATATCGCGGTGCAGACCGCCTTTGTGGTGTACTGCGTCGCGCTCTTTTTGTCGCTGTTTTACTACGGCCGCATGCAGGGCATCATCGAGGGCCGCCGCGCCGTGAAGTCCGAGACCGCGAAGGTCTTGGTGGGGGCGGGCGCTGGGGGCGTCGACAAGCAGAGCTATGCCGGCGAGGTTGCCCAGTCTTCTTCCGGAATCACGGCCGATGAGCTGAAGGAAAAGGAGCGCAAGGCCGATAAGCTCGGCGGCATGACCAGCGCGCTGATGTGGGTGGGCATTGCGCTGCACGCCGCGGCGATTGTGCTGCGCGGCCTGGCCACCGGCCGCTTCCCCTTTGGCAACCTGTACGAGTACGTGCTGATGGTGAGCTTCGGTGTGCTGCTGGTGGGCAATATTGCCATGCAGCGCAAGGAATGGCGCACCGTGTGGCCGTGGCTGCTCACCCCGACCCTCGCGCTGATGTTTTATGGCTCCACCAAGCTCTATGCCGAGTCCGCCCCGGTGGTGCCGGCGCTGCAGTCGCACTGGCTGCCCATCCACGTCACCGTGGTTTCTTTGGGCGCGTCCATCGGTATTATCTCCGGCATTGTCTCGCTGCTGACGCTGTTCCGTATGGCGCAACCGAAGCATGCCGAGCATGGCTTCTTCGGTGCGGTGGCCCGCCCGCTGCCTTCGGCCGCGAAGATTGACCAGCTGGCCTATCGCCTGGCTGTTATCACCCTGCCGACCTTGGGTCTGGGCATCATCCTGGGCGCCATCTGGGCCGAGTCCGCGTGGGGCCGCTTCTGGGGCTGGGACCCGAAGGAGACCGTGTCCTTTGCCACTTGGATTCTGTATGCCGCGTACCTGCATGCGCGTGCGACGCCGGCCTTCCGCAAGGCGGCGCCGTGGATCAACGTCATGGCGATGGCGCTGATGGTCTTCAACCTGTTCTTTATCAATATGGTCGTCTCCGGCCTGCACTCCTATGCGGGGCTGAACTAGATGGCGGAGCATACGAGTCCGCGCCATAAGCAGGGCAAGCCGGCCGGCGATAATGCCGTGATTTTGGGCCTGGGTGCCCAATTTGCGGAACGTCGCCGCGAGTTGGGCATTTTGCAGCAGCAGCTTGCCGACGCCGCCGGTATCTCCCGCTCCACCCTCCACACCATCGAGCACGGTGGTGCGGGCGTGCGGTGGGAAAAGATCACGGCCGTGGCTGAGGCCTTAGGCCTAGAGATGCGCTTCGTGCCGAAGGAATCCTAGTCCTTCTCGCCGTCGGCGTCGCGTTTGCGGCGCTGGCGGCGTTTTTCTTCTTCTGCCTCCTGGGCGCGGCGCTGTTTGAAGCGTTCCTTTTCTAGGTTCCACAGGAATTCCTCGTCATCATCGGGGCCTTTGATAGCGCGGGGTTGGTCCACCTCGTGCTTTTTCCATGTGTTGGGCCCGAAGGCCTTCCACACCAAGTAGGCGGCGAGGACAAAGAGTAGGAGGAGGATAATTCGGCCCATGCGTGCGATTCTACCTGCACCGCGTACAATCAACCCCCATGACGCATAATCCTGAGCCACCCAAGCCGGACCCAGAACTGCGCCGCCGTTCGCGGGCGGCGCTGTGGAAGTACGGGCTCGCCCGCGTAGTGCTTTTTATTGCTTTGACCGTGGTGATCGAGCTGCTATCTATCGCCATCCGCTTTCCCATCCCGGTGCTCGTCTCGGCGCTGTTGGCGCTCTTCGTGGCGCTGCCGCTATCGATGCTCATCTTTAAAAAGTGGCGCATCGAGGCCACCCAAACGCTGGCCGAGTACTCCGCCCAGCGCAAGGCCCACAAACGCTGGGTGCAGGCGGAGCTGGAAGGCCGCGCCGCGCAGGATTAGACGATGATGAGTGCGGCGGCTTCGATAACGGCCCACAGCAGCATCGCGCGGCCGGTCAGGCCGAGCACCGGGATAAGCTCTGGACCTTGGGCGCCGCGGTTGACGGTGCGAATGGCACGCAGCGCGAAGGGGAAGTAGACCAAGCCGGCGAGTGCGAGCCAGCTGCTGAAGGCAATGCCAATGGTCAGCAGGAATGGCAGAAGGAGCAGCACCGTAAAGAGCAGGCGTGCCTTCTCATTGCCGAGGCGTACGGCGAGCGTAATCTTGCCAGTTTCAGCGTCGGAGGGAATATCGCGGATATTATTGACTAAGTTCACCCCGGAGCTCATCGCGCCGATGCCCACGGCCAGCGCGAGGCCCGACCACGACAGGTGGCCGGCTTGGGTGAATTCGGTGCCGAGCACGGCGACGAGCCCGAAGAAGATAAAGACAGCAACCTCGCCGAGCCCGCGATAGCCATACGGGTTCTTGCCACCGGTATAAAACCACGCGCCGGCGATGCATAGCGCGCCGACGAGGATGAGCCACCACGCATGCGCCGCGAAGGAGAGCGCGATGCCGGCGAGCCCGGCCACGGCGAAGGCGGCGAAGGCCGCGAGCTTTACGTGCTGCGGGCGGGCCAGGCCGCCGCCGGTGAGGCGCTGCGGACCGGTGCGGTCATCGTCGGTGCCGCGGATGCCATCGGAATAGTCATTGGCATAGTTCACGCCGATGATAAGTGCCCACGCCACGATGAGGGCGAGGAGCGCGCGGCCGAAGTGCGCGCCGTCGGCAGCCGCTGCGGCACCAGTACCAGCGATGACTGGGGCGAAGGCATTAGCCCACGTGTGCGGGCGTGCGCCTTGGAGCCAGTCTTTGGCAGTTGCGGGATAGGCAGAAAGTGACATGTCAGTTATTGTGCCACGCCACCGCGGGCATGCTGTGCACAAGGGACGTACACGGCGGATATATAAAAGCCACGGGTATGGCGGAAGCGCGTCGTACGTACCCAAGAAAGGACGGCTGTGGGCCACACCCGTGACAAAAGTTCAATGCGTTGAACTTTCTTAAAGTTATCATGTGAATCGCTCGCGGGGCAAGGCCTTTACTACGATGAATGTCATGCATTTAAGCGATCTCCCTGAACGTACCCAGGACTACCTCAAAGTCCTGTGGGACCTCTCCGAGCACTCCGGCGGCGCGCCCATCGCGCTCAAGGAGCTGGCGGGGCGATTGAACCAAAAGGTGCCCACGGCGTCGGAAGCCGTAAAGCGTCTCGTTGCCCAAGGGCTGGTGGAACATGAGCGCTACGCTGGCGTTTCGCTGACCCCAGAGGGCCAGGCACTGTCCATGGGCATGGTCCGCCGCCATCGTCTCCTCGAGACCTTCTTGGTCAAAGAGCTGGGGTACACCTGGGACGAGGTTCACGAGGATGCCGATCTCCTCGAGCATGCATGCTCCGATCGCTTCATCGATCGACTCGATCAGCACCTGGGCCATCCTCAGCGCGATCCCCACGGCGATCCCATCCCCGACGCGCAGGGCAGCATCGAGGACCTTGGCACGCTCACGCTTGACGACGTCCCCCTTCACACCCCTGTCACCATCGAGCGGGTATGCGACGGAGACACCGAGCTGTTGCGCTACCTCGACAGCCATGGCGTCGGCCTGGGCGTCGAGGTCGTAGTCGATTCCCGCGTTGCGGGCCTGCTCAACCTGCACGCAGGGGACGAGGAGTTCTCTCTTGCGGAAGTCGCGGCCGCCGACGTGACGGTGCGCGCTAACGAAGTCTAATCAGTTCTTAAAGAGCCCTGCGACACCACGACGGTCCACCTTGCCGGGGCCGGTCAGCGGCATCTCAGCAATGCGGATAATCTCGCGCGGAATCTGCCACCGAGGCAGGTCATCGAGCGCTTCGAGGATGTCGGTGCGCGAGGCCCAGCCGGTGTAAGCTGCGGCGATCATCTGGCCAAGACGTGGATCAGGGATGCCCACCACGCATACACTGTCGACGCCCGGTACCTGCAACAAGAGCTGTTCCAGTTGTTCTGGGTGCAACTTCAACCCGCCCGAGTTGATGATGCTGTCCAGACGTCCAGTGACGGTGAGTTGACCGTGGGCGTCGAGCTCCCCGGCGTCGGAAGTTGCGAACCAGCCACCGACGAAGTCGCGCGATTCCACATTGCGGTAGCCCTGCGCAATGGTCGGCCCGCCCAGGAAAATGCGGTTATCTTCCCCGATGCGCACCTCGGTGCCGGGCAGGGGAGTGCCGTTGTAGACGCAACCGCCCGCAGTCTCCGAGGAGCCATAGGTGGTTACCACGGTGATGTCGAGCTTGCGCGCAGATTCCAATAGCTGGGGATGTGGCGCTGCTCCACCTACCAGGATGGAGTTGAAACGGCGCAGTGCTTGGATGCCGTCCAGCGAATCGAGTGCCTTGTGCAGCTGCATCGGTGTGAGCGCGGTGTACATGCGGTCCTCGGTGTGGGCGAGTTCTTCTGCTGCGCGGGCGAACTCGGTGATGTTAAAGCCTTGGGACAGGTCGAGGCACAGTGGCTCCACACCCGCCACCAACGAACGCACGAGCACCTGGATGCCCGCGATGTGGTGGGCGGGCATGGCCAGTAGCCATTGGCCGGGGCCACCCAGGAAAGAATGGGTGGCATCCGCACTCGCCACCAGGTTAAGCGGGCTTAGCTGCGCACCCTTCGGTGTGCCCGTGGAACCCGAGGTGGACACCACCAAAGCAATGTCCTCAGCAATCGATTCGCCCGCGCGCATGTGGTTGCGCAGCAATTCCGTCCGCGTGCGGTCCGCTGCGGGAAGGGGTAAGAGCGTGGTCTGCCCAGCGATGGCCTTCTCGAGGTCATCCAAAATTCCTGCGGGATTGCGGGGATCGACTGGGAGTGGGGCGAGGATATGAGTCACGAATAATCAGGTTACCCGGGCATATCGCTCGTCCCGGGAGGCGGCGCGCCGGGCGTTTAGAGCAAGGCGCGCAGCCCCATGCTGAGCAAATAGAACACACCCGCCAGCACCGCGATGCAGCCGCCCGCCGACAAACTGAGTGCGGCCGCCAGCCAGAGCCCGCCGCATGCCAGCGCAATGCCCGCGATACCGGCACCGAGCATGAGCTGGGTCGGGCGCTTGATCCACGGCTGCAACGCCGCCGCCGGGGCTACCAGCAGCGCCAGGGACAAGATAGTGCCCACTGCGGGAATCACCACCACCATGGTCACGCTGATAAGCGTGAGGGTAAGCAAGTCATAGCGGCCGGGCTTTCCGCCTTGTGCGCGGAAGGACGTCTGGTCGAAGTAGAAGGAGACTAACGTCCGGCGAAATGCCACCAGCACGCCAAGGCTGACCACCACCAGGGCGCCGACAAACCAGACATCCTGCGCATTGACAGTGGTCAGCGAGCCCACGAGAAAGCTATCCACGTGGATAGGTAGCGGTTGGAACCAGCGCAGCAACAAGATGCCCAGGGAAAATCCCAAGGTGAGCGTCACGCCGGCGGCAGCGGTCGAAGAAATGCCCTCGACGGTACTCAACCACCGCATAAGCCAGGCCAAAGGCAGGCAGAACAGTGCCGCCCCCACCATCAAACCCGTGGAGAGATCCAAGCTCAGAAGGTTGGCCACTACTACACCGAGCACCGCGCCGGGGAAGATTCCGTGCGACAGGCTCTCAGCGAAAAAGACGCGCTTGCCCATGACCATCAAGGTTCCAACTAAGCCAGATAAACATCCCACAGCGATGGCCTCAAGGAGGGGCATCCGCAGGATCTCTGGATCAAGATGAGACAGTCCCATTAGCTAAATACCCCCTTCAAGCCCGCTAGCGGCACGGTGGCAACCAGCATCAAGCTGACGATTGCCTGCGGCGAAATCTGGTGCGTGGTTTGGGACAGCATGATGGCAAATCCCACCACCACTGCCAGCGTGGACAAACCCGCAGCCCAGAAGCACATGCTGCGCGGGGATCCTGCGATCAAGCGCGCCGAGAGGCCTGGAATGACAATAAAACCGATAACCAGCAACACACCCACTGCCGAGCTAGCCGCCACCACGATTAGGCCAACCGCGATATTCGCAATGAGCTCATAAGCCGCCACGTTGATGCCCATGGCGCGGGCCGCTGTGGTATCGAAAGCGACGAGAATCTGCATGCGCCAGGTTGTCAGGATGAGTAGTGCCGCAATCACGCAGAGCGTGACGGAGGTTGCCAGCCTGGACTGCGTGACGTCGAGAAGCCGGCCAAACATGAGGGCCTCCAGCTGCCCGGACTTGTCGCCATAGGCCAAACTGATGACCACGCCGATGCCGTACATAAAGGTCAGCACCACGGCCGTTCCGGCTTCCATATCCAGCTTCTGCGCTGACTGGCCCTGCCCAGAACCCAGAGAAGCCAGCACCAGCACCGTCACCGTGGCCACCGCGGCCGCACCCGGCACGATGCCCGGGATGCCGCCCACGATGAGCCCTACCACGATGCCCGGAAAAACCGAGTGCACGAGGGCTTCCACCGTAAATTCCATGCGGCGGAGATTAACGAGGACGCTAATGGCAGCTCCCGCAATCGATAGGCACAGCAGGAAGAGGAAAGCATTGCGCAGGTACGGGGCGAAGAGAATCTGCTCTATCACAGTCGCGCGCCTTGCTCCATATAGGTTTCCACTGCTTCCTCGGTTCCCATGGTGCGGACCTTGCCGTCGATCACAAACGCCGCCCAGTCGCAGGTGTGCTGCGCCAAGATGGGGTCGTGAGTGGAGACGAGCAGGGCGATTCCTGCTTCCTTGAGATCCGCAATGATCTGAATCAGGATTCGGCGACTTTCTTGATCAAGCCCGTTGAAGGGTTCGTCGAGAAGCACCAGCTCCGGGGCCGAAACCAACGCGCGCGCGATGAGCACGCGCTGGCGTTGCCCACCCGAGAGCTGGCCAAACCGCGTCTCGGCGAGGTGCTCCATCCCCACTTGTCGCAGGGCATTGAGTACGCAGTCGCGGTAGCTACGCATGCTCGTGCACCTGTGCCACCAGCTCACTGAGGGCAAAAGGCCCATTTCCACGACCTTGTAAGCCGTGACGGGAAAGCTCAGGTCGGAGTCTTGGTACTGCGGGACGTATCCGAGCGAGGCGTCGATGGTGGCCATGCCGCGCAAGGCAGCCAGGCCAGTGATTGCCTTGAGCAGGGTAGATTTGCCCGCGCCGTTGGAACCTAGGAGCGCCACGGCCTCGCCCGCGCGGATCTCAAGGTCAACGTCGGTGAGGATATCCCGGGCGCCATAGCCGCAGGTGGCATTGTGCAGAGTGACTAATGGGGAAGACATAAAGAGCTACTTGCGCTTGGCGAAGTCGAATTCCTGCAGCGATTCTGGCAACGGTTGCTGCTTGGAGTCCCAGGCGCTGACCAGGGTGTTGATGTTGTGGACGATGGATCCGATGTAGGTCTCGCCCTCACTGCCTGGCACACCTAGCGAGTCGCCGTACAAAGCGTCGTCGGATGTAACCGCCTTGACGCCTGCGGCGCGGGCGATGGCCTCGATGGACTTCGAGTTGTTGGAATTCTCCGCAAAGATGGCCTTGGCGCCGGACTCGCGGACCTTCTTTACCTGCTCATCGATGTGGCTCGAGGTGGCGTCCTGCTGGTGGTTGAAGTCAGACAGTGCGGAGCCGATGAATTTCACGCCATACTCGTTAGAGAAGTAGCCGAAGGCGTCGTGGGAAGAGAAGAGCACGCGGTCTTGCTCAGGAACTGCGGACATGGAATCGCTGGCCCACTTGTCGAGGTCCTCCAGCTGGTCGGTGTACTTCTTGCCGGCGGCGGTGAAGGCGTCCTTGGCCTGCGGGGAGGCCTGGGACAACGTGTTGACGATGTTGTCGACCTGAATCTTGGCCTGCTTCGGGGAGGTCCACACGTGCGGGTCGTACTTGAATTCTGGGGCCTCGCCGTCCTCCCCCGGGAAAGGCCACGGGCGCGGGCTCACGTGTTCGATGCCCTCGTCGATGGTGTACTTGCCGTTGCCATCGCCCATACCTTCGCTCTTGACGCCCGAGGTCACGGCCATGACGCCGTGGAAGCCGGAGGAGTCCACGGCTTGGTCGAGGAAGTGCTCGAGGTCGACTCCGTTAACGAACATGTAGTCGGCCTGGGAGAGCGCCTGCATCTGCTGTGGGGTCATCTCGTGCTCGTGGGCGCTGGCGTTGGGGGCGAGCAAACAGGTGAGGTCGAGGGTCACTGGACCCTCGCCGGAGTTGGTCTCCGCACCCTGGGAGTCGACCTTGTGGAGCTTGACGCCGCCGGCGGCTACCTGGGTGAGGTAGTCGCAGATCTGGGTAGTCGTGGCCACGGCCTTGACGGTGTCGCCGTCCTTCGGCTTTGCAGCGTCGGTGGATTCTTTCGAGGCGCTGCAAGCGGCGAGGCTGGCGCCGAGTGCTAGGGCACAGGTGCCTGCGAGAATGCGCTGTAGGGGCCGGCGTGGGGTGCTGTGATTTGAGCTCATAATGAACTTCCTTTGCATTGTGAGAAGCGAACTCAACAAACACTAGCACCCTTGAACTGAATTGTTCAATACCGTGAACTTAGGTAGTCCTATCTCCTTCTTGAGCTGCTAAACTTAAAAAATCCTCTCACTTCAATGGATGAAGTGAGAGGTTGGGAAGCGGTGGCCTTAGTTGGCTACTTTTGTCTTCTTGCTGAAGAGAAGCTGGTCCAGGGAGTGCATGCCGGGGCCGGCGGCGAGCATCAGGCCCGCGACGGCGACGGTCCATTCGGAGAACCTTTGCCAGCCCTGGGCGATGAGAATTACGCCCAGGGCGACGCGTGCTGCGAGCATGACGAATGAGTTGCAGAGTTTCATGTTCGACACTTTAAGTATTAACTATGGGCATGTCCACAATTGCTTGAGATGTCTCACTCCGGTCCGAGGGCGTCCCACGCCATTTACTCCGCTACATGTATGGATTGCGCGGGGTGTCCTCCTGATCGAAGGGACGCTCCCCGCTGTCCTGCGCATCCTTGATACGCTTGAGCATCCACACTCGCGAGACGATGACGCCCGCCAGTGCAAGTGTGGCCAAGCCGATGGCGAAAATCCACATCGTGCTAACTCCTGGCTAGTAGTAATACGGGAACTGCTCCCACTGCGGGTCGCGCTTTTCGAGGAATGCTTCTTTGCCCTCGACGGCCTCGTCGGTCATATAAGCCAGGCGGGTGGCCTCGCCGGCGAAGACCTGCTGGCCCATCAGGCCATCATCGGTCAGGTTGAAAGCGAACTTCAGCATGCGCTGGGCTGTTGGGGACTTGCCGTTGATTTCGCGGCCCATCTGGATTGCGGCGTCTTCCAAGTCGGCGTGATCGACAACCTCATTGACCGCACCCATCTCATACATGCGCTGGGCATCGTAGGTGCGGCCCAAGAAGAAAATCTCGCGGGCGAATTTCTGGCCCACCATCTTAGCTAGGTAGGCCGAACCATAGCCGGCATCGAAGGAACCCACGTCCGCGTCCGTCTGCTTGAAGCGCGCCTCCTGGCGGGAGGCGACCGTCATATCGCAGACCACGTGCAGCGAGTGTCCGCCGCCGGCCGCCCAACCATTGACCACGGCGATAACCACCTTGGGCATGGTGCGGATAAGGCGTTGGACCTCGAGGATATGTAGGCGGCCGCCTTCCACCTTCTCGCGGGCGGTGTCCACGGTGGATTCATCCGCGGTGGCGTCATCATGGGCGTGCTCGGTGGCGTAGCGGTACCCGGAGCGGCCGCGAATGCGCTGGTCGCCGCCCGAACAAAAAGCCCAGCCGCCATCCTTGTCGGAAGGACCATTGCCGGTGAGCAAAATCGTTCCCACATCCGGCGTGCGGCGGGCGTGGTCGAGGGCGCGGTAGAGCTCGTCTACGGTATGCGGGCGAAACGCATTGCGCACCTCCGGGCGGTCGAAGGCGATGCGCACGATGCCGTTCTTGCGGCCTTCGCCGTTGAGCCGGTGATAGGTGATATCCGTCAGGTCCTCAAAACCTTCTACGGCATGCCACAATTCCGGGCGGAACGGATTATCGGTGCTGTATTTTCTCTGCTCGCTCATGATGGCCAGCTTAGTGGCAAAAGAAGAATAGTCCCCATTCCCAACCCTCACCCACACACTGCCCAGCAGGCCGGTAATAATCAATACGCGATACTGCGAGGTTGTTGCCCCGCACAATACCCGTGTACGCCATACCAGCGCGGTACTCCATGCCATGGGGAGACTTGAACTCCCCGCCCCTTAAAGCGCTAAAGGGGGCCAGTGTCCCAGGATTTTCCCCTCCAGGGTGGGGGCCTGCTCGCTGCAGGTGTGTGGGCTACCATCGCGCGCTTTGAGCAGCGCGCGATATGACTATCCGTTTTTCAGTTCGGTATTCCAGTTCAGCTGCTGGATGCGGGTATCCAGCTCACGGTACTGCTTAGACAAATCATCGACGCGCTTGCGCAGCTCCGCCACCGGGATGGTAGAGACAAACTTGATCTCGGTGCGGGAATAGCGATCCGAGCGCGTGCCCGCCCGCTGCGCTAGGTCGTGGTAGATGCGGCGCTTGCGCAAGAGGCCGTCGCGAAGCGCGAGGGCTTCCATCAAGTTCCTCTTCTCATCAAAGGCGGTGGCGATATTCGTCGCATTAATGGCCTGCACCAGCTCATCGATGCGCCCGGCCACGCCATCGAGCTCGCGCAGCAGCTCCTGCGGATCCTCATCCGGGGTATCACCCTCCTGCACGCGGGCCACGGTCAGCAGCCGCTCGTGCAGGCTATTGAGGCGCTCCTGCGCCTGGGCGCGCTCCGCTAATGCCTCAGCTAGCAGCATAATTCCTCCTTTATTGGTATAGGTTCTCAAAATAGCGCAGAGCGGGGGAGAGGTCAATGGCCGGCGGGCGCTACCATGAAGACCATGCATATCGATGACGTTCTCGACCGCGCCCACGTAGTCTCCCTCCCGCTTGCCGTGCGTTTCCGCGGCATCACCACGAGGGAGGCCCTGCTCATCGAGGGCCCGGCCGGCTGGGGCGAGTTCGCGCCCTTCCTGGAATATGGTCCGGCCGAGTCCGCCGCGTGGCTGCGCGCCGGGCTGGAGGCCGCCTACGAGGGCTTCCCGGAGCCGGTACGCGATTCCATCGAGGTCAACGCCACCATCCCGGCCGTATCCGCCAGCGAGGTCCCGGCCGTAGTGGAGCGCTACCCCGGCTGCCGCACCTTCAAAATCAAGGTAGCGGAGAAGGGGCACACGCTTGCCGACGACGCCGCTCGCGTCCGCGCCGTCCGCGACGCCGTCACCCAACGCGGCGATATCCCTATCCTGCGCGTGGACGCCAACGGCGGCTGGAGCGTCGATGAGGCGGTCGAGGCCGCGCAGATGATGATGCCGCTGGACTATATGGAACAGCCCTGTGCCACCACCGAGGAGCTTGCCCAGGTCCGCGGCCGCCTTATGCGCGCCGGCCTCTTTGTGCGCGTCGCCGCCGATGAATCCATTCGCAAGGTCGCCGACCCGTATCGCGTGGCCGAGTTGCAGGCCGCGGACGTCGCCGTGGTCAAGCCTGCCCCGCTCGGCGGCGTGCGCCGCGTCCTCGAGGTGGCCCAACACCTGCGCCAGCGCCACATGGATATCACGGTGGCCTCCGCGCTCGATACCTCCATCGGCATCAATATGGGCCTTGCGGCCGTCGCCGCGCTGCCGCGCATCTACGACGACGAGGACATCGACGTCACCCCGGCCGCCGCCGGCCTTGCCACCGGCTCCCTTTTCGAAGAAGACGTCACCGCCCCGCGCCCGCTTATCGACGGCCACCTTCCCGCCGATATCCTAGCCCCCGCCCCAGACCGTCTCGCTGCGCTCGCCGCCCCCGCCGACCGCCGCGACTGGTGGTTCGACCGCGTTCGCGCCTGCTGGCCGCACCTTTCTGAATCGCACCCTTCTGACTAGGGCCTAGAGCAAACTCTGGTGAAACCTCCACGCCGGGGTCGCCAGCGCCCGACGCACCTTTTGCGGCCGGCTCTTTAGCCCGCGCACGCTGCGCCGATGCGCCACCGTTTCCTGCACCGTCTCCACCACTAGTTTGAGGTGGTAGTCGGTGCACTCATCCGTAAACTTCAGCGGCGCCCATCCGTGCTGCACCGCGTGATTGGTCTTCCACGTCCCGATGAGGAATTCCCGGTGATTATTCTCCGGCGCGTGATAATAAAGCGAGTCCAAGTCCACCACCGTCGTCCCCGCTTCGAAGCCTAAATCCCAGGTATACGGCCCAAGCCGGAAATTTGGCACCGGCTTGAGCCCCACCCGCCGCATCTCGTGGTACATCCGCTGCTCCCATTTCGACGCCGTCCCCACCGGCGCCTGCTCCGCCAACTCGCGCACCGCGTCCCTTTTCTTACTGATCACCAGCTCTAAATCGGCCGCGAACCTCCCCCTTCCGTTGAGCCCGCGATACGCCTGCGCCAGCGCTTCTTTCAGCAGCCACTCGCTGCAGCGCTCGAAGCTCAATGCATCTGCTACCGCCTGTGCCGGCAACGCCATCCTTACACCCTTTATCCGATTCGCCGGCACCGGCCGCGACCTCACCGTATACACCACATCATCCGCTCGAATCCGGCAGTTTTTATCCACCCGGATCACCGCCGGCAGCTGCACCTCGCATAAGCCATAGGCCGCGAGCGCCGCCGTCCCCGAAAACACCGCATCCGGATAAAGCTGCGCCACCGCGGCTACTTTATCTTTCGCGCTCGCCTCTGCAGCGATATAACAGTTGCGCCGCAAGCGCAAAAGTGTTCCCCCACTAATCCTGCTGCGGATTTGATAGTCAGTAAGGCCTAAATCTAGTAATTCATTTCTCGTCCACATGACTCATTGGACTGGAAATCTTCCGGAAAGGTTCCACCTTCCTAGTTTCAACGATTTCGTCCATCTAGAACACCTAAACCGTCGACGGTTTTCGCCATATGGGTGGACGAAATCGTTGAAAGCCGGTGAACCGCTAGAGAGAACCGTTAAAAAACTGCTGTCAGGCTTGAGACTGCCCAACCTGCCACCTGTGAGTACGCTGGAAGGCATGTCTACTATCAAGGTCCGCGATGCTCACCTGCACAATCTGCGCAATGTCGACGTCGATATGCCCCGCGGCAAGCTCGTCGCGGTCACAGGTGTGTCTGGTTCGGGCAAGTCTTCGCTGGCGTTCGGCACGATTCACGGCGAAGGCCAACGCCGCTACCTTGAATCGGTAGCACCCTTCGCACGCCGCCTCATTAGCTCGGCCGTCGACCCCCAGGTTAGCCAGGTAGAGGGTCTGCCGCCGACGGTCGCACTGCAGCAATCGACCTCCGGCGGCGGTGCGCGTTCCACGGTCGGCACAGTCTCCGCACTCTCCAATAGCGTGCGCCTGCTCTACTCGCGCGCCGGGGATAACCCGGAGGGCCTGTACTCGGATTCCTTCTCGCCCAATACCCCGGAGGGAATGTGTCCGCAGTGCCACGGCACAGGCGTGGTGCATGAGCCGACCGAGGACTCGATGGTCCCGGATCCCACCCTCTCCATCGAGGAAGGAGCCATCCAAGCCTGGCCGGGCGCCTGGGCCGGCAAGAACTTCCACGACATTTTGATGAACTTGGGCTATGACCTGGATTCGCCCTGGCAAGAGCTGCCGCAAGAAGACCGCGACTGGATCCTCTTCACGGAAGAGCGCCCCGTCGTCACGGTGAAGCCGCTGCGTGGCAAGGACCAGATTCAACGCAATTATGAGGGCACGTGGCGCTCGGTGGCCAGCTACCTCAATAAGACGCTGGCGGAGACCCAATCGGATACGCTGCGCAAGCGCACCCTGTCCTATATGGAATCGCGCGAGTGCGAGACCTGTGGCGGCCGCCGCCTCAACCCGGCCGCGCTGAAGGTGACCTATGCGGGCATGCCGATTGATGAGCTGGGCGCGCTGCCGCTCGATAGGGTGCATGAGGTGCTCAGCAAGCAGAATCCGGAGGAGAACTCGGCCGAGGATTTGCTCCTGCGGCAGATTCTGCCCGCGTTGACCTCGGCGCTGGAGCTCGGCCTGGCGCACCTGAGCCTGGATCGGCCGACTCAGAGCCTGTCCGGCGGCGAGATGCAGCGCATCCGTTTGGCGGCGCAGCTGCGCTCCGGCCTCTTCGGCGTAGCCTATGTGCTCGACGAGCCCTCGGCCGGCCTACACCCCGATGAGCGCGACGCGGTCATGGATATGTGCCGCCGTTTCATCGCGGCCGGCAACTCCGTGCTCTTGGTGGAGCATGACATGGATCTGGTCGCGCAAGCGGACTGGCTCGTTGACGTCGGCCCGCTGGCCGGCGAGCGCGGCGGCAACGTGGTCTATTCGGGCCCGGTCGAAGACTATGACGCGGACACCCCTACCGCCAATGCGCTGGCTCACCGCACGCTCACGCTTGCCGACGACCCCCGTACCCCCTCCTCCCACCTCGCCCTCCGCGGCATCAACGCACGCAGCATCGACAACTTGGATGTGGACTTTGGCTTGGGCCAATTCACGGCGGTCGCCGGTGTCTCCGGATCGGGCAAGTCCACCCTGGTCAGCACGGTGCTCGCCGGCCTACTGCGCCAATCCGCTACGGCCGTTTCCGATGAGGAAGAGACCGAGGAGAAGGGCTGGTCCGTAGAGAGCACGGAAGGCTTTGACCGAGTCAAGCGCGTCGTGCAGATTACCCAGAAGCCCATTGGCCGCACCCCGCGTTCCACGCTGGCAACCTATACCGGGCTTTTCGATAATGTGCGCAAGCTCTTCGCCTCCACCGATGAGGCTAAGCAGCGTAAATGGACGGTCTCGCGCTTTTCCTACAACGTAAAACAAGGCCAGTGCCCCACCTGCGGCGGCGCAGGCAAGATCGAGGTGGAGCTGGTCTTCTTGCCGGGCTCGTACACCACATGTCCAGAATGCGGCGGCGCCCGCTTCAACGACGAGACCCTGGAGGTGACCTGGCAGGGCCGCACCATCGCGGATATCTTGGAGCTGACCGTGGATGAGGCCGCGGAGGTCTTCGCCGAGGAAGAAAAGATTTACCGCGCCATCGCCACGTTGCAGGCCGTCGGCCTGGGCTACCTCCGCTTGGGCCAGGGCGCACCGGAGCTGTCCGGCGGCGAGGCTCAGCGCATCAAGCTGGCCACGGAGCTGCAGCGCTCCCGCAACTCGCGTCGCGGCCACACGGTCTATCTGCTGGACGAGCCCACCACGGGCCTGCACCCAGCCGATATCGACCTGCTCAATACCGAGCTGCACAAGCTGGCGGATGCGGGCCATACGGTAATCGTCGTCGAGCATGATCTATCGGTCATGGCGAATGCGGACCGCATCATCGAGATGGGCCCGGGCGCTGGCGAAGACGGCGGCCGCATCATCGCGGATGCCACCCCGGCGCAGGTCGCCGCAGAGGATACCGCCACCGGCCGTGCCTTGAGCGCACGCCAAGCGCACTAAGCGGCGAGCCGCGGCTTCCCCGTTAGCTGTGGGAGACCTCTCTGGGATCTCACAGCAAAATGGGGTAGAGGTAGAGGGTATGACTTCTAAAGGCCCTCATGGCGATAATAATGAAACCCGCAGCTGGTCCAGCCCGGCGGATGATGCCACGCGCCAGATTGGCCGCGTGCCCGATAATGCCGCCGGCCCCAGCCGCGACCAAGCGCGCCGCGAGCACCCCAAGCAGTACTTCCCTGGCGAGCAGCAGCCGCAGAATGAGACTCGTCAATTCGATGCGGCCGCTGGTTACCAGCAGGGCTACGGCCAGCAGCAAAGCTACGGCCAGAACTATCAGCAGCCGGCCGGGCAGGCATATGGCCAGCAGTACGCGCAGCAGCCCGAGTACGAGCCGGTGCCGTCGAACTACGATCCGGACCAGCCGGAAAAGCGCAAGAAGAAGAGCGGCGGCGGTGGCGCCATGGCCGGCGTCTTCGCGGCCATCGCGGTACTTGCAGTACTGGCTGCGGCGGTCCTGTTTTTCCTGTGGCGCAATGCCGCGGACGAGGCGGATAAGCCGGAACCCCAGCCGGTGACAGAAACGCTGACCACGGAGGTTCCCACCACCGTGACCCAGACCGAAGAGCCGGATTCGCAGGATGAGAACTCCAATAATCTGCCGAAGCTGCCGGACTTCCAGAATGACCTGCCGTCCGATATCCCGACCGAGCTGCCACCAGAGGTACAAGACCAGCTGGATAAGGGCAGCGACGTGGACATTGAGGGCCTCCTCAATGACCTCCTGGGCGGCGGCGAGCAGCCGGCCAACCAGAACTAAGCGCCCAGCACCTGCCCGGTAAGGGAAATGGCGCGCGGGCAGGTAAAATCGGGCGGCATGAATGAATCGATGCAGTTGGCTGAGAAGGTAGCCGCCCAACTGGCGCGCCACCTTACGGATGTCGTCCTGTGCCCTGGTTCGCGCAACGCGCCGCTGTCGCTGGCGCTATTGGCGCGTGATGATATCCGCGTACACACCCGCCTGGACGAGCGCGGGGGAGCGTTTACCGCCCTAGGCATGGCGCGGGTGCAGCGCCGCCACGTGGGCGTGGTTATGACTTCGGGGACTGCGGTAGCCAATACCTTGCCGGCCGTGGTGGAAGCACACTATTCCCATACGCCGCTGGCGATTATTAGCGCGGACCGGCCGGAGCGTCTGGTGGGCACGGGGGCGTCGCAGACCATCGAGCAGCAGGGCATCTTCGGCGTCTATGCGGATACCACCCAGGTCACCGGCGCGGACGATATCGCGGCGATGGCCCAGCGTTTCCGCGAAGATCTACAGGTACACATCAATGTGGCCTTTGATGCCCCGCTTGTCGACGACACCCTGCCAGACCACACCTCCGGCGACGGCGTACGCGAGCCAGCACCGGCCTTTGTGGACCACGGGGAAGTGGCCGTGGATTTGAGCAAGAACACCCTGGTCATTGCGGGCGACGAGGCCTGGGAGGTAGAAGGCCTGCAGGACGTGCCGACCATTGCGGAGCCGAGCGCGCCGGGCCCGTATCATCCGGTGCATCCAGCGGCGGCGCATATCTTCCGCAAGGCGCAGGTCTCCGCGAATGATTATGTGGTCAATACTAAGGTGGAGCAGGTCATCGTCGTGGGGCACCCGACGCTGCACCGTGGCGTGCTAGCGCTGATGAATGATCCGGATATTGAGCTAGTGGTGCTCTCGCGCACCAAGGACTTCACCAACCAGCGCGGCGAAGACGCCCGGCTTGGCACCACCGTCAAGGTCACCGGTGAGCCGAGCCGCGAGTGGATGAAGATCTGCGAAGGCGCAACCGATATGGCCGGACAAGCGGTGCGCGAGACCCTCGAGGATGAGGAACTGGGATTCACCGGACTGCACGTCGCGGCCGCGGTGGGCGATACGCTCTCCGTCAATGACACCCTGGTGCTCGGCGCTTCGAACCCGGTGCGTGATGCCTCCATGGTGGGCCTGCCGTTCGACGGCGTGGATACGTACTCGCCGCGCGGGGCGGCCGGCATCGACGGCACCATCGCCCAAGCCATCGGCATTTCCCTGGCCACGCAATCGCTGGATCCCACCAACTGGCGCGCCCCGCGAGTGATGGCGCTCATGGGAGATGTCACCTTCTTGCACGACGCAAATAGCCTGCTCATCCCGGAAGACCAGGCGCGACCGGAAAACCTCACCATCGTGGTGGCCAATGACAATGGCGGCGGCATCTTCGAGACCCTGGAACAAGGCGCCGATGCGCTGCGCGAGTCCTTCGAGCCGGCGTTTGGAACGCCGCATGGGGTGGACGTCGGCAAGCTGGCAGAAGCCTATGAAGCAGACTACCGCGAGGTGACCACCCCGCAGGAGCTATTGGATACGCTGGCGGAGCTGAAGGAATACTCCACCGGGATTACCGTCGTGGAGGCCAAGACCACCCGTGCCACGCGCCGGGCTCTCAATGAGAAGCTCACCGCAAAGGTAGGCCAGTAAGTGGCCCCGCCGCAGCATAAGCCGCACGCGGCCGTGGTGCCGCGCTATACGCCCGCGGTCTATCGCCGCCGCCTGCACCAGCTGACGCTGGCGCTGTATCTGGCCGCGCTGGTGGGTGTGGTGGGCATGGTCATCGGGCCGGCGCTGAATGACCACGCCATCGCCAGCCACCCCGCGCGCGCTTTGGCCACGGTCAAGGATGTGGGCATGCTGCGCACCACGGTGGATTTCCAAGACAGTGAAGGGATTTACCACACCCCACAGCACGGGCTGCTCTATCCCAGTGGGCTGGGCGAGGGCCAACAGGTATGGGTGCACTACGCCCAGGACGATCCAGACCTAGTCAAGGTCGAAGGCCGCGAATGGACGCTGGCCATCATCCCGGCGCTTTCGGTAGGGGTAGTTGCCACGCTCATCGCGGCCGTGCTGTGGAAGCTGATTAGCTTCTTTACCCGCCGCGCGGAGAAATAATTAACCAAGATTTTCCGCTGGCTTCACCATAAACTTAAGAAGATGGGCCATGATGGTGGCATGCGTGTTGCGATCGTGGCTGAATCCTTCCTCCCCAATGTCAATGGTGTGACCAACTCCGTGCTGCGCGTTTTAGAGCACCTGCACGAGACTGGCCAGCAGGCCATCGTCATCGCGCCGGGCGCCCGTGAGGGACAAGAAGAGATTCCGGACTACCTAGGATTCCCCATCTACCGTGTGCCCACCGTGCGCGTGCCGTTGGTGGATTCGCTGCCGGTTGGCGTGCCTACCACGGCGGTCGATGAGGCCTTGCGCGACTTCAAGCCGGATATCATCCACCTGGCCAGCCCCTTCGTACTCGGCGCGGCGGGCGCTTTCTCCGCCCGCCAGCAGCGCGTGCCGGCCGTGGCGTTGTACCAGACCGATGTTGCCGGATTTGCCACCAAGTACCATGCCTCCGCGCTGGCCTATGGCGTGTGGGAGTGGCTGCGCACGATTCATAACTCCTGCCAGATGACGCTGGCACCGTCCTCGTTGACCATCCGGGACTTGGAAAAGCACAACATTAAAAACGTGCGCCACTGGGGTCGTGGCGTGAACGCAGAACTTTTCCATCCCTCCAAGCGCTCTGACGAGCTGCGCCGCAGCTGGGATCCGAGCGGCACCAAGAATGTGGTGGGATTCGTTGGTCGTCTCGCCGCGGAAAAGGGCGTGCACCGCCTCTCGGCGCTCAACGGGCGCGAGGATATCCAGCTGGTCATCGTGGGCGATGGGCCGGAGCGCCCGCTATTGGAAGCCCAGCTGCCCGGTGCCGTCTTTACCGGTGCGCTGTCCGGCGAAGACCTCGCTGCCGCCTATGCCTCCTTGGACGTCTTCGTCCACGCCGGCGAGTTCGAGACCTTCTGCCAGTCCATCCAGGAGGCACAGGCCTCCGGCGTGCCGACCATCGGGCCGCGGGCTGGTGGCCCGGTAGACCTCATCGACGAGGGCTATAACGGCCTTCTGCTGGAGGTAAAGACCTTTGTGGAAGACCTCCCCAATGCGGTGGACGCTCTGCTCAATCCGGAGATCCACCAAGAGATGCGGGACCATGCCCGCGAGTCTATTTCTTCCAAGACGTGGAAGGCCCTGTGTGAGCAGCTCGTGGGCTATTACGAAGAGGTACTGGAGGATACTCGCCGGGTGCCGCTGACCATTCTGGGCCAGCGTCCCGAGCTGCCGCGATGGGCGGCTCGTGCCCTTGGCGCCCGCGTAGCCTAGACTGATCATTTGTGTCTAAGGCAGATCTGGATAAAAAGCCCTTCGATGTGGCGCGCATGTTTGACGCCGTGGGCGAGAAATACGACCTCACCAATACCGTGCTGTCCTTTGGGCAGGACGCGCACTGGCGCAAGCGCACCCGTGAGCGTTTGAACCTTAAGCCGGGCGAGAAGGTCCTCGACCTTGCAGCGGGTACCGCCGTGTCCACCGTGGAACTTTCCAAGTCCGGTGCGTGGTGCGTGGCGTGTGATTTCTCCCGTGGCATGCTGGCCGCCGGCCGTGAGCGCGACGTGCCCAAGGTGGCTGGCGATGGCATGAAGCTGCCGTTTGCGGATAACACCTTTGACGCCGTGACCATATCTTATGGCCTGCGCAATATCCACGACTTTGAGCTCGGCCTGCGCGAAATGGCGCGCGTGACCAAGCCGGGCGGGCGCCTTGCGGTGGCGGAGTTTTCCACCCCGGTGGTACCGATTTTTGGCACCGTGTACAAGGAATACTTGATGCGTCTGCTCCCGCCGGTAGCGCGCCTGGTCTCTTCTAATCCGGAGGCATATATCTACCTCGCGGAATCCATTCGCGCGTGGCCCGGGCAGGAGGAGCTTGCCGCGGTTATCAATCGCAATGGCTGGGCCGAGGCCGGCTGGCAGAACCTTACTTTCGGCATCGTGGCGCTGCACTCGGCGGTAAAGCCAGCCTAGGCGCCGCTCCTTCGCGCCCGGGGGAGCGGGGGACTATGCTGCGGTCGAATCCCAGAGGGGCGTATCGCGGCGAAGGGACGAGACCGTGCGGCCGGCGGCGCGCCAGGTGCGTGCGATGAGGTCGCGGTCATCGTCAGTAATGAGGTTGCCCATCAGGCGCGCGGCGGCCGGCATGAGCATGCGGCCGATGGGCCCGCGCAGGGCCAGTGGACCGGCCAGCGGTAGGAACTGCGGATAAGTAAGCAAGCGCGCGGCCGTGCGGGCCAAGAGGAAGGACTCGCCGTAGTGCTCGCGCAAGACGGCCGGCCAGGCCAGGGTGAAATCCTTCGGGCCGAGCAGGGCTACGGCCAGCGCGGCGGTCTCCAAGCCATAATCGATGCCCTCGCCGTTGAGGGGGTTGATGCAGGCCGCGGCATCACCAATGATCATCCAATTGGCGCCGGCCACGTTAGACACCGCGCCGCCCATGGGCAGTAAGGCAGAGGTAACGTGCTCAATCTCGCCGAGTCCCCACTCGGGGCGCTGTTGGGCGGCGTAGAACTCGAGCAGCTTCTTGGTGTTGATCTTGGCGGGGCGCTGCGCGGTTGAGAGCGCGCCGAGGCCGATGTTGACCTGGCCTAGCTCGGGGCCGAGCGGGAATATCCAACCGTAGCCGGGTTGCACCTCGCCTTCTTCGTCCTTGAGCTCAACGTGGGAGTGCATCCAGGGCTCAGTGGCATGCGTAGAGGAAGCATAGGAACGCGCGGCGATGCCATAGACCTCCTCGCGATGCCAGGTGCGGCCGAGCTTCTTGCCAAAAGTAGAGCGCACGCCATCGGCCACGATGATCCACTTGGCATGCACGGTGGCCTCACCCACGCGGAAGGAGGTCACGCGGTTGCCCTCGAGCACCGGATCGGTGGCGGGGGTGCCGGTGAGGAGGGTGGCGCCGGCTTCCCGGGCGGCGTCGGCAAGCAGGGCATCAAAGCGGAAGCGCGGCAGGGCCGTGCCCACTTGGGAGGGATAGGTCTCCGGCCAGGGCGCGGTAATATCACCGCCGTATCCGTGCAGCTTCAGGCCGCGATTGCGATAGGAGGCGTTGACCGCAATGCCAAGCTCAGCAAGCTGGTGCATCGCGCGCGGGGTAAGCCCGTCGCCGCAGGTTTTATCGCGGGGAAACGTCGCGGAATCAATAAGGAGGGTGTCATAGCCGGCGCGTGCGGCATGGATCGCGGCGGCTGCTCCGGCAGGCCCAGCGCCAATGATGGCGACCTCGACATAGGTTTGGGAATCGATCTGCTCCGACATGAGGACTATCATTGCATGAGTTCGACCCCTCGAGTGTGTTTAGGGGCGCAGTTTGGACTACGGTAGGTAATCGATTATCTCTGGCTTTTAGTTGCAAGGAACACTATTTAATGACTCACGGTCAATCGCATGCCACGCACGTGGATCTTGGTGATCCGCAGCTCAACGAGCGCATTGGTGCGGGCATGGAAGCAGTAGAAGACAAGCTGCGCAGTGAAATCGACCGCGGCCAGGACTTCTTAAAGGACAAGGTCAGCCACCTGTCTAAGGCCGGTGGCAAGCGCTTTCGCCCCATGATGGCGCTGCTGGCCTCCGAGTATGGTCCGCGTCCGGGCTGCAAAGAGGTTGTTAAGGCCGCCACCGTCGTGGAGATGGTGCACGTCGCCACCCTTTATCATGACGATGTCATGGATGAGGCGGACCGCCGCCGCGGCGTGGAATCTGCCAATTCGCGGTGGAATAATTCCGTGGCCATCCTCGCCGGCGATGCGCTCCTGGCGCATGCTTCCCGCCTGATGAGTGAGCTGGATACCCACACGGTGGGCCACTTTGCCGATACCTTTGAAGAGCTGGTGACCGGCCAGATGCGCGAGACCATCGGGGCGGGTGAGGCCAATGCCGTGGAGCACTACACGGCCGTTATCCGTGAAAAGACCGCGGTGCTTATTGCCTCCGCGGGCTACCTGGGTGCCTACCACTCCGGCGCCTCGGCCGAGCATGCCGCAGCCCTGCACCGCATTGGTGGTGCCATCGGCATGATCTTCCAGATTGTGGACGATGTCATCGACATCTTCTCTGACCCAAAGGAGTCCGGCAAGACCCCGGGTACGGACCTGCGCGAGGGCGTATTTACCCTGCCGGTTCTCTACGCCTTGGAGGAAGAGGGCGAAGTGGGCGATAAGCTGCGTGAGCTGCTTACTGGCCCGCTGCATTCCGACGCCGAGGTGGAGCGCGCCATCGAGCTCCTGCACCAGTCTGGTGGCCGTCAGAAGGCGCTGGAGGACATCAAGGCCTACCTGCGCACGGTGGAGGAGCAGCTTGCCGTGCTACCGGAGAACTCCGCGAGCCAGGCCTTGCGTCAATTGGCGGATTACACGGTGCGCCGCGTGGGCTAGCTGCTTGGTTAAGCCCCTCTCTATAGCCCCATTCGCCCCTACTACGCTGGCGATTTGTAGGTGGGAGGGTGGTTCGTAGTAAAGTACTTACTCGCACCACACAGTGCATGCCAGGTTGCCCGAGCGGCCAAAGGGAGCGGACTGTAAATCCGCCGGCATTGCCTTCAGAAGTTCGAATCTTCTACCTGGCACAGAATGAAACCCCGCAAGCAAAATGAACTGCTCCCCATTAGTTGGACTGAGAAATCAGTTACCTACTAGTGGGGAGCA
>CALLKG010000143.1:0-26878 GCA_938008395.1 Corynebacterium tuberculostearicum | reverse complement strand
GGGGTGTAGTTTCCCTCGCCGTCGTACAGCGCAAGCTGTGGGTTGTACCAGCCCCAGACCTTGCGGGTATCGGCGGTCATGTTGGCGTGGAACATGTTTTGCTGCTCAGTGAGTTCATCGAGAGCGAGGGTGAGCTCGCCGTCGTCCTTGAGTTCGTCGCGGGACTTTTCGTTGTAGTCGCCAGCCGGATTAACCTCGATGTCGAGGCCGCCGACTGCCTTGGTGGAGTCGCCGTCCGAGTTGGCGGCGCAGCCGGTGAGGGCGAGGGCTGCGGCGGAGAGGGTAGCTACGGTAGCAATCCGGAAGCGAGTGAACTTTTTCATGGTGGGGTTTCTCCTTGAGTGAGAGGAAGGTGAAGGTTGCGGTAGCGGGGTAAGCTGCCACAGCACTTCAGGTGTGAGGTTAACTATATATAACGCGCGCTGTGTGGTGTGTCACTTTTGGGAAATTGGTGAGGCTTGTGCCGGGCCGGGCTTGCGTCGCCTGCGGGCAGCCTCCGGATCCGGAATCGGAATGGCATCCAGGAGCTTCTTGGTGTAGTCCGCTTGAGGGTTCTCGAAGATCTCATCGGTTGGCCCAGACTCCACAAACTGCCCCTTGTACATGACGGCCACCCGGTCTGAAAGGTGGCGCACCACGGACAGGTCATGGGCGACGAAAAGGTAGGACAGGCCCAGCTTTCGCTTGAGGTCCTCCAGGAGGTTGATGACGCCGGCCTGGATGGAGACGTCGAGTGCGGAGACGGGCTCATCCAGCACTAAGACCGAGGGGTTGGTGGCCAGCGCGCGGGCGAGGCCGATGCGCTGGCGCTGTCCGCCGGAAAAGTGGCTGGGGAAGCGATCCAGCTGGGAGGAGTCCAAACCGACAAGGCCCATGAGCTCGTTCACGCGGGCATCCACGTCGCCGTCATAGCCTAGGGAGTTGAGTGGTTCGGCGATGACCTCGCGCACGGTCAGGCGCGGGTTGAGGGAGCTCATCGGGTCCTGGAAGACAATTTGAATGTCCTTGCGGGCCTCGCGGCGCTCGGAATTGCTCATCCCGGCCGCGTCCTTCCCGTTGAGCACGACTGCGCCATTTTCGGGCTTTAAGTCCATGATTTCTAGCAGGGTGGTGGTCTTGCCGCAGCCGGATTCGCCCACGATGGCCATGCATTCGCCCTTGCGAATATCAAAAGTAAGGCCGTCCACTGCCTTGACCGTGCCCACGCGGCGCTTGACCAGCGCGCCCTTGGTAAGTGGGAATTCCTTGCGCAGGTCCGTGACCTCCAAGGTGGTGGGACGCTCCTCGCGGGGGATACCGGCCATGACGTCCTCCGCGAGCTGCGGGGGCTTGAACATGAGCTCGCCGCCGATTTTGCGGTCGTGGATCTCGGGCGCGCGCAGGCAGGCACTCTGGTGTGTGGGGGCGTCGTCAAGCGGGATAAGCGGCGGCTCACCATCGGAGCAGGCGGGCTGCGCCACGGGGCAGCGCGGGGCAAACTGGCAGCGCTGCTTGAGGTCCACCAGCACCGGCGGGCTGCCCACGATGGGTGTGAGCGGCTCTTCTGCGGACACGTCCGGGCGGGGCGTAGAGCCGAGCAGGCCCACGGTATAGGGCATGCGGGGTTGGGAGAAGATGGTATCCACATCGCCGCGCTCCACGGGTCGGCCGGCGTACATGACCATGACATCATCGGCCGTTTCTGCCACCACGCCCATGTCATGGGTAATCATGATGGTGGCGGCGCCGGTTTCGCGCTGGGCGAGCTTAATGACCTCCAGAATCTGCGCCTGAATGGTCACATCCAGCGCGGTCGTGGGCTCATCGGCGATGAGCACGCGCGGATTATTGGCAATTGCGATGGCAATGACCACGCGCTGGCGCATGCCGCCCGAGAACTCGTGCGGGAAAGACTTCAGGCGCAGGTGCGGATCGGGGATGCCCACGAGATCGAGCAACTCCGTGGCCTCTTTGAGGGCCTGCTTCTTTCCGACGTCCCTATGGGCCTGAATTGCCTCCACCAGCTGCGATCCAATATCGAAGACCGGGGTGAGCGCGGAGAGCGGATCCTGGAAGATCATGCCAATGCCATTGCCACGGATCTCGGACATCTGCTTATCGCTGAGACCGAGCAGCTCGCGGCCGTCGAACTTTACGGACCCGGTGATCTTCGCGTAGTCCGGCAGGAGCCCCATGATGGACATGGAGGTCACGGACTTACCGGAACCGGATTCGCCCACGATGCCGAGCGTGCGGCCAGGGTAGAGATCAAAATCTACGCCACGGACCGCGGAGACGGATCCGGCTTCGGACGGGAAGTTAACGCGCAGGTCTTTGACGGATAAGACGGGCGAGGTCATGCTTTACCTCCGGAATTCGAGTTGGGGTCGAGCGCATCGCGCAGGCCATCGCCAATGAAAGCCATGGACACGGTGAGCAAGGTCAGGGTTGCGGCAGGGAAGTAGAACAGCCACGGGGAGGATTGCACGGCGGCGGTGCCGCCCTGCAGGAGGGTGCCGAGGGAGACGTCGGGAAGCTTGACGCCCAACCCCAGGAAGGACAGGGCCGTCTCGGAGCCCACGGTGCCCACCACGCCGAAGACGAACTGGATGATAAGTAGCGAACCAATATTGGGAATGACGTGGCGCACGATGGTGCGCAGCTTGGACACACCCATGTAGCTCGCCGCGCGGACGTAGTCTTGCTCGCGCACCGTAAGCGCCAGCGACCAAATCACGCGGGCCTGGTACATCCAGCCAAAGAGGATGAGCACGACGATAAGCAGCTTCCAATCGCCGCCGGAATCCGCCACTACCAGTGCGATGAGCAGGAAGGTAGGGATGGAGAGCAGGAAGTGAATGACGGCCAGCACCGCCTTTTCGGCTACACCGCCCCACAAGGCTGCAGCGGATCCAATGAACGCGGAGATGACCAAGGTGGCTAGGGATACCACGATGGCGATGGTCAGGGACCTGCCTAAACCGTGAATGGTCTGGGCATAGAGGTCATTGCCGGTGTCATTCGTGCCAAACCAGTGCTCGGGGCTCGGCGGCTCCGATAGTGCAAGGAAGTCCGGCTCGGTGTAGTCCCACTTGGCAAAGAAGCCGCCAAAAAGCGCTGCAAAGACCAAGAAAGCCAAGATTATAAGGCCCAAGGTGGCCAGCTTATTGCGAAAGAAGCGGCGCAGGTAAAGTTTGTAGCGCGAGGTGCCACGCGGCATCTGCTCCAAGGTGGCTACCTGCTCGGCCTCGGCGGGGGAGAAGGGGTCTCCCGAAGTGACCTCGCTGTGTGCAGTGATCTCCCCGCGCGGTTCCTGCTTGAAATAGTTGCGGTCTTTAGATGGGGTCATTTAACTCACCCTCACTCGTGGATCAAGCGCGACGACAACCAGGTCCGCCAATACCGCGGAGATGGCCGTCATGGCGGCGCCAAAGGCAGCGACAGCCGCTGCACCGTTGACGTCGTTCTTGCTAATGGTCTCGATGAAGTACTGGCCCATGCCGTTCCAGCCAAAGATGCGCTCGGTCATCACCGCACCGGTGAAGATGCCGGGGATGGAAAAGGCCACCGAGGTTGCCACCGGGATGATGGAGGTGCGCAGTGCGTGCTTGCGAATCGCCTGTTGGCGGGTCAAGCCCTTAGCGCGGGCGGTGCGCACATAGTCCGCATCCAAGTTATCCAGCAGCAAGGTGCGCTGGGTCATGTGGTAGCTGGCGTAGCTAATGAAGACCAATGAAATGGTGGGAAGGATCAAGTGCTGTGCGGAGTCCACCAGCTTGGGAAAGAATCCTTCCACGTCCAGCGAATGGGAGCCGACCACATAGAAAATCTTCTTGCCGCTGAGCTCGTTGATTTTCAGTGCGCCCCACACCACGGCGATGGACGCCACTACCACGTGGGTATTCATCGCGATGATGGAAATGCCCTGCCAGATGCGGTCACCGGTCTTGTACTGGCGCGAAGCGGTGTAAACGCCCACTGCCACGCCGATGAGAATGGACAAAATGGTGGACAGTAGGAGTAGCTGCGCGGAAACCCAGATGCGGTAGCTAATTTCTGAATTCACCACTTCGCCCACCGGCGATTGGCCCCAGTCCCATTTGGTGAGGATATTGGTCAGCCAGGTCCACCAGCGTTGTATCAGCGGAGTATCGGGGCTGAGGTTATAGGGTTCGAGGAGGCTATTGATTTCCTCCGGTGAAAGCGGTGGGCGGCGGCCGGTGTAGTTGGACCGTGGGTCCAGGAAGCTGGCCGCCAAGAGATAGGCGAGGTTGGTAGCCAAAAAGATCATGAGTAACCAGCCCAAGGTCTTTTTGATCAGATATTTAGTCATAGAGATTCTCCGTGCGCGGTTAAGCAGGAAACGGGGTGCAAGGTGTATCCAACGAGCGAATCGTTGTATGTGACTAATCTAATAATCTGTTATCCAGAACACAATCAAATTAACCCCGTGACATAAATCCCCAATAATACGACAGGTATTACTGAACGTAGCTAGGGTGGAAAAATCTGCAATAAATACATTGTGAGCAGGCGATATGTGGCTCGAGATTGTTGAACACTTATAGTATTTATTTAACTGAATGAAATTAACTCGGGGGTGAAAATTTTCCTCTCGGCCCCGGCTGTCTGGCCGGCGCGGGTGCTGGGTAATCTTGGCGGATATGGATGACCCCACCCGCATCGATCCCACGCTTGAGTCCCTCCGCCGCGCCTGGGAGGGCCAGCCCGACCTTAGCCTTCCCACTTTCTTTGCCATGCTGGCTAATCAAGGCATTGGATGGGGCGCCACCGACACCGAACTCGTTGCGGAATTGGAGCGCCAGGCGGGCGTGCATCCGCCCTTGCTTCCCTTGGAGGGCGGCCGCATTGCGGCAGGGGAATGGCTCGTGCTTGCCGACGCCCCCTCCTACCGCATCACCGCCACCCCTACCCGCATCATCGTGCGCCGCCCCGATACCCAGCCCGTGGTGTGGGCCTATGAGTCCATTCGTCCCACGGGCCCCGGTCGCCCATTTACTATTCGGGATACCGAGGGCTTTGAACACCGCTTTGGCGTGGTCTCAAGCCTTATGCGGTTGAGTGCCGAGCGCCCAGACCTTAATGGCCTGAAGCGGCAGGATTTGGGTGATTTCGTCTTCGTCCTTCGCTTCGCAGCGGCCATCGGTGTGCTTGATCATGGGCTGCACCTATTCGCTAAGGAAAACCGCCGCGTAACTCGCCAGGACTACTCGTGGCAGCGCCTAGAAAAATGCCGCCCCGGCGAGGAACTGGAAGTGATCCTCGGGGGCGGCGAGTCGGCCCGCCTTGGGGCCGTTCAGGAAGTCTTGGTGGCGGAGACTCCGAACCCGCTATTCGGATAGGTCCTTCATCGGACCTACCTTGCTGAACTGCAGCTTGTAGATGGTGTCCAAATCGGCGTCAGGAAACGCTGCGCGGAAATCGCGCTCATTGGTTTCAACCGCACCGGTAAGGCGCTCCACCGGAGTGTCCGGATTTGCCGTCACCGTGTACTGCAGCGTGGGCCGCGCGCGGTCATAAGCCACGAGGCGCTCTACGTGATCTACGCCCTTGACTCCATCCAAATCTTGGGCCACGGCGCCGGCGATAGCGTTCATCGACGTCGTGATAGAGCCCTTGTCATCGGAAGAAGCGGACTCCACGTTATTAAAGCGGCGGTGGCGCAGGTTAGCCACCACAATCCACAACCCCAGAATAAGGAGCAGTGCGGAGCCACCGGCCAGCGCCCACACCCACCAGTCATTGTCCGCCAAGCTCTTCCACGTATCGTGGTCCACCCACAGGGCTAAGTATTTGGCAAATTCCACGTTGAAGTGGATCAAGATGGGCCACACGCCCAAAGCGATGAGGATGATTCCCAGCAGGCCCAGCAGAATGCGGTCAAAGGTAGCAAGTTTTCTAGACATTGTTATCCAACTCCGGAATCTTCTCTACAGCCACGGTGACCTGCGGCGGGTTCTTGAGATGAGCCAGGCAGCGCGTTACCGCCGTCTCTACCCGGCCTTGTAGCTCCGCATCGTCCGTATCGCCATTGACGGTGACCTTGGCCTTCTTGCTATCCGCGGAGGTCTGCGCCGAGGCCACGCCCGGAACCCGGCGAGCAGTAGCCGACGAGAGGCGGGCGATATCCACCGGTCGCATCCACATGGAGGCGGTGTCGGAGGCAAGTTGCATGTGCGTGGTGCGGCGCGTCTTCACTGCCGCGAAGAGGAAAATCAGGCCAACGACAATTGAGGCAACGCCGGCCCAGATCATCCAGGTCTGCAGCTCTTCAGTAGCAATGAGATTAAGTACCGGCTGTACCCAGGACTGGGCATCGGAGCCGGACCCTACCAGCCACGTCTCGCGCACGCCGACGACGCCCGCGGCGAGCAGTAGGAGCCCAAGGATTACGGCCCAAGTACGCGCCGCCGGAGAAGCCTTCGGCTGCTGCCCAAAGTGTTCAGGCATGTGCTGATCAGCCATTATTGCCTCCTTGTGGGCGATACGGGTTAATGGAAATGGCGCGCAACGGCTCGGGACGCGGCGCATTCACGTGCAACGGCCGAGGATTTGCCGGCGTGACCTCAATGCGCTTGAGCGGTTGCGGCCGCGGGGCCTTTACCGTGCGCGCAGGAGCAGACTTGGGAGCCTGTACACGGCGCGGAGACCACTCGTGGCGAATCTCAATCTCGCGCAGCGGCTGCGGACGAGGAGTTGTTACCTGAATCTTCCGTGCCAGTGGACGAACCTGCCCACTAGGGGCCAACCTGGCTGGGCGAGGCGCAGCCACGCTCTGCACGCGGACCGGCTTGGGCTCTCTGATCGGCCGCACCGTGTGGTCGTTCGGGGACGAAATCTCACGCAGCTGGTGGTCTGGAAGGTCAGCGGAAATGTTGCGTACCTCGGTCTCGCGCGGGGTATCCACGGACTGCACTGCGACGCCGGCGGCCGGCGCAGCGATGGTGCGCACCGGTGCCTCCTGCGGTGTGGCAATGCTGCGTACATTCACCGACTCTGCAGTGACCGGCTGCCATACCGGCGAGGGCTTGGTGTGCGGCGCAACGGCAGCAGCGACCTGGCGCTGCTCCACCTCTGCGGCAGTCACGCGCTCGCCCGGAACGGAACCGCCGACGGTGACATTGACGCGAGTTGTGGAATAACCGGTGTGCGCCGCGATGGCCTCCGAGATGGCGGCACGAGTATGCTCCGCCACCGTAGTAACCGGCGAGGGCCATACCACGCCGATAGTGGCGTTAACGGCCGCTACCTCACGCTTTGAGTCCATCTGGACCGAGACCCGTGGAAAACCGCGGCCGCCGATGCCCGCTAGCTTGGCCTCTATAGCCTTGGTGCCGGGCACGCTAGCAATCGCGGCGGTAACGATGCGTTCCATGGTCCGCAGCGAGATACGCGTGTGGCCCTGAGTGGAACTATCTGTCATTAACCTTGGCCTTTCTCCTTACCAATGAGGCCATTCCACACAGAAGTGAGATCGATACGGCCATCAAAGTGTGCTCCCACAATGCCGCCGATTGCGGCAAGGAGTACGGCGAGCAAAGTAGGACCCCAGCCTAGGTACAAAAAGAAGGCAAGAATAAGGCCGGAAATGATGCCCAAAGTGGTGTAATTCTTCATATCTATTCCTTCGATGGAGCAGCGGATAAGCCATCTACGGCGTCAGAAAACTCAACGTCAATGCGCTGCAGTTCGGGACAAGCCCCACGGGCGGCGGACCGAATATCTTCTGCCAAGGCATACAGGTCCGGCGCGGCGCTGATATCAACGCGAATGTTGATCTGCAGGTGGCGATCATCGCGCGGGTCGGGCCGCCGCATGCCGACGATGCGCTCGCCGGGGAGGTATAAACTCACCGAACCGAACGAACCGCCGTCGAGCGCGGCGACACCGCGTACCTTCCGGACTGCCTCTGCAATAGCGCGGGCGTGGCTTACCTCGAGCTCGAAACGTGCTCGGGGCTCAGGCATTGGGCTTAAGCCTGACCCTGGTTCAAAGCAGCCTGGTCTTCTGCCTCGGACTCATCCTTTGGCAGCTTTACGTCGTGAACAACAACGTTGACGCGCTCGACGCTCAGGCCGGTCATGCGCTCAACGGCATTCATGATGTTGCGGCGGATGGCCTCGGCGAGCTCGTGGATGGCCACGCCGTACTCAGCGGTGATGGCAATGTCGATGCGAGCGGTGCCGTCCGCTACCTCTACGTCCACACCCTGGCGGACGTCCTCAGAAGCACCGAAGGACTCGCGGATATTGCCGATCATGCGGGCTCCGCCGCCACCTAGGGCATCCACGCCGGAAACCTCGCGAGCAGCGATGCCGGCGATCTTGGAGACCACGACATCATCGATGGTGGTGGTGCCGTACTGGGTTTCCAGGTTGTTATTGACCTCGCGCTCCTCGGAAGCAGGAACCTGGTTGTCGGAGTTTTGTGCAGGGGTCTTGTTTTCAGACATGGGCGAGTGAGCCTTTCTCTATTGGGTGATGCATGAACGCGATATTCAACTATCTAGGCAGGACAAAGAGTCCACAGCCATTACCTCCGAGCTTAGATACTTCTCAGCCCAGTGTGGGGTGCGAGGCAACAAATTTTTCCAAAACGTGATTTTTGGCACGGTTTAATACGCGGCTTGAAAAACCGCAGCCCAACATGCTTAAATACAAAGGTTGCTTTAACAGGGCAGCGAGAACCGAGGTTCGGTGATGGCGGCGGACGTCGCCAAGCATGAGTCTCGGGGAGACGCTGAGCTGGTAAAGCGAACATGACACCTTCGTTGTCGCCATGGTTCAGGGAAACCTGAAGCATTGACTGGAAGGTCATCCAATCGGGCTAGGTCCGCGTTAGAGCAGTGACACCCCGAGAAGATGGACCGGAGAAGGGGCATGGCAAATAAACAGCGGCAGTAGACGAATTGGACACTCTCCACGTGTAATGCGTGAAAACCGTCCTCTTCACAATACTTTGACTACGGGTCTTGTACCCCGTCGAGAGCACTGCGTCCTGGCACTTGCCATGTACCGCAACTCTTGGTCGTCATGACAGTCAGACCACTGGCGTTGTGTCAGGCCCCAAGCCCGGACAACGTTATAGAGAAATCGAGAAGCAATTTCCCACCGCTTCACGCCCCGGAAACGCCGGGAATGTGAAAGTGGGGAAGCGAGGAAGAGGATAAGCGTGGCGGGACAAAAAATCCGCATTCGGCTGAAGGCCTATGACCACGAGGCTATCGACGCTTCTGCAAAGAAGATCGTCGAGACCGTTACCCGTACCGGTGCTCGTGTAGTTGGCCCAGTGCCGCTCCCAACCGAGAAGAACGTATACGCAGTTATTCGTTCTCCGCACAAGTACAAGGACTCTCGCGAGCACTTCGAGATGCGCACTCACAAGCGCCTGATCGACATTCTCGACCCAACCCCGAAGACCGTTGATGCTCTTATGCGCATCGATCTTCCGGCAAGCGTCGACGTGAACATCCAGTAAGCGACTTTGGTGGAGAACAAATAATGAGTGAAAACGAGATCAAGGGCATTCTGGGCAAGAAGCTCGGCATGACCCAGGTCTTCGACGAGGACAACCGCGTTGTGCCGGTTACCGTCGTCGAGGCAGGGCCATGCGTTGTCACCCAGATTCGCACCCCCGAAACCGATGGCTACAGCGCCATCCAGATCGCCTTTGGCGAAATCGACCCACGCAAGGCAAACAAGCCGGTTGGTGGACACTTCAAGAAGGCTGGCGTAACCCCGCGCCGTCACGTTGCGGAAATCCGCATGGACGACACCTCTGCATACGAGGTTGGCCAAGAGGTCAAGGTTGACATCTTCGAGGGCATCACCTTCGTTGACGTCACCGGCAAGACCAAGGGCCACGGCTACGCCGGCGCCATGAAGCGCCACGGCTTCGCAGGCCAGGGCGCAGCTCACGGTAACCAGGCCGCTCACCGCCGCGTTGGCGGCATCGGCGGCGCTGCTACCCCGGGCCGCGTCTTCAAGGGCAAGCGCATGGCTGGCCGTATGGGCCACGACCGCGTGACCACCCAGAACCTGAAGATTCAGAAAATCGATGCCGAGTCCAACCTGCTGCTCATCAAGGGTGCTATCCCTGGTGCGCGCGGCGGCCTCGTCACCGTTAAGACCGCAGTGAAGGGCGGTGCACACGCATGAGCAACCTCAAGCTAGACGTCCACACTTCCGAGGGTAAGACCAACGGCTCTGTAGACCTGCCAGCTGAAATCTTTGACACCGAGGCATCCATTGCTTTGATGCACCAGGTTGTTAACGCTCAGCTTGCTGCTGCACGCCAGGGCACCCACGCAACCAAGACCCGCGGCGACGTCCGCGGTGGTGGTCGCAAGCCTTTCCGTCAGAAGGGCACCGGCCGTGCACGCCAGGGCTCCATCCGCGCACCGCACTACACCGGTGGCGGCACTGTCCATGGCCCACAGCCACGCGACTACGCACAGCGCACCCCTAAGAAGATGATCAAGGCTGCTCTCTTCGGTGCACTGTCTGACCGTGCTCGCAACGAGCGCATCCACGTCATCGAAGAGCTCGTACCGGGCCAGAAGCCGTCCACCAAGTCGGCCAAGGCCTTCCTCGAGTCCCTGACCGAGCGCAAGAACGTGCTGCTGGTCATCGGCCGCGAGGACATCAATGCTCGTCGTAGCGCTAATAACCTGCCTAACGTCCAGATCCTGGACGCTGGCCAGCTCAACACCTACGACGTTCTCTACTCCGATGACGTTGTGTTCTCCGTTGAGGCGCTACACACCTTCATCAACCGCGCAACCGGCGCGGATAAGGAGGAGAACTAATGGCTAAGATTTCTAACCCACGCGATATCATCATCGCTCCGGTTGTATCCGAGAAGTCCTACGGTCTGATGGAGCAGAACGTATACACGTTCTACGTCTCCACGGACTCCAACAAGTCCCAGATTAAAGATGCCGTAGAGCAGATCTTTGACGTAAAGGTTGACTCCGTGAACACCGTGAACCGTGCAGGTAAGCGTAAGCGCACCCGCACCGGTTACGGCCAGCGTAAGTCCACCAAGCGTGCATACGTGACGCTCCGTGAAGGCAGCGACTCCATCGACGTCTTTGGCGCACAGGCCTAAGACGGAGACGAAGTAAGGAAGAATTATGGCTATTCGTAAGTACAAGCCGACAACTCCGGGTCGCCGCGCATCCTCCGTTTCTGAGTTTGACGAGATCACTCGTTCTACTCCGGAGAAGTCCCTGCTGCGCCCGCTGAGCAAGACTGGTGGCCGTAACAACTATGGCCGCATCACCACCCGCCACATCGGCGGTGGCCACAAGCGCCGTTATCGTCTCATCGACTTCCGTCGTAACGACAAGGACGGCATCCCGGCAAAGGTCGCTCACATCGAGTACGACCCGAACCGCACCGCAAACATCGCACTGCTTCACTACGTTGATGGCGAGAAGCGCTACATCATCGCCCCTAAGGGCCTGAAGCAGGGCACCATCGTTGAGTCCGGCGCGAACGCAGATATCAAGGTTGGCAACAACCTGCCGCTGCGTAACATCCCGACCGGTTCCACCATCCACGCTGTGGAGCTCAAGCCGGGCGCTGGCGCTAAGCTGGCTCGCTCCGCTGGTGCTTCCATCCAGCTGCTGGGTAAGGAAGGCAAGTACGCAGTTCTGCGTATGCCGTCTTCCGAAATCCGCCGTGTGGACATCCGCTGCCGCGCGACCGTTGGTGAGGTTGGCAACGCCGAGCAGATGAACATCCGCTGGGGCAAGGCCGGCCGTATGCGCTGGAAGGGCGTACGCCCGACCGTCCGCGGTGTCGTTATGAACCCGGTTGACCACCCACACGGTGGTGGTGAGGGTAAGACCTCGGGTGGTCGCCACCCAGTGTCCCCATGGGGCCACAAGGAGGGTCGCACCCGCAACCCGAACCGTTACTCCAACAACATGATCGTGCGCCGTCGTCGCCCGAACAAGAAGCGCTAAGAGGAGGTAAACAATGCCACGCAGCCTTAAGAAGGGCCCGTTCGTCGATGAGCACCTCCTCAACAAGGTGGATGCTCAGAACGATGCAGGCACCAAGCAGGTCATCAAGACCTGGTCTCGCCGCTCGACCATTCTCCCCGATTTCATCGGCCACACCTTCGCCGTCCATGACGGCCGCAAGCACGTGCCGGTTTTCATCGAGGATTCCATGGTCGGCCACAAGCTGGGCGAGTTTGCACCAACCAAGACCTTTAAGGGTCACGTCAAGGATGACAAGAAGGGACGTCGATAAGCGATGAGTGAGACCATCACCTCCGCATCCGCCACGGCCCGCTACGTCCGCGTCACCCCGATGAAGGCACGTCGCGTGCTCGATCTGGTCCGCGGCAAGTCCGTAAGCGAAGCCCTGGCTATCCTGAAGTACGCACCGCAGGGTGCTTCCAAGCCAGTTGCCAAGGTCGTTGCTTCTGCAGCCGCTAACGCTGAGAACAACTTCGGCCTCGACCCACGCACCCTGGTCATCTCCGAGGCTTATGCCAACGAGGGTCCGACCATGCGTCGTTTCCAGCCGCGTGCACAGGGTCGTGCATTCATGATTCGTAAGCGCACCAGCCACATCACCGTGGTTGTCGAAAGCCAGCAGGAAGGGGCCAAGTAATGGGCCAGAAGATCCATCCTCACGGCCTACGTTTGGGCATCACTTCCGACTGGAAGACCCACTGGTTCGCCGATAAGGACTACGCGAACTACGTAGCCGAAGACATCAAGATTCGTAACTACCTCAACAAGGGCCTCGAGCGCGCCGGCATTGCCGACGTCGTCATCGAGCGCACCCGCGACCGCGTCCGCGTCGACATTCACACCGCCCGCCCGGGCATCGTGATTGGCCGCCGCGGTGCTGAGGCTGACCGCATCCGCCGCGAGCTGGAAAAGCTCACCGGCAAGATGGTTGCCCTCAACATCCTCGAGGTCAAGCAGGTAGACGCAAACGCAACCCTGGTTGCTCACTCCATCGCGGAGCAGCTGGTTAACCGTGTCGCATTCCGTCGTGCAATGCGCAAGGCTATCCAGTCCGCTATGCGCCAGCCACAGGTTAAGGGCATCAAGATCCTGCTGTCCGGCCGCCTGGGCGGTGCAGAAATGTCCCGCGTTGAGCGCTACCACGAGGGTCGCGTTCCGCTGCACACTCTTCGCGCCGAAATCGACTACGGCACCGCAGAGGCCCACACCACCTTTGGCCGCATCGGCATCAAGGTGTGGATCTACAAGGGTGACGTCGTCGGTGGCGTACGCGAGTCCGAACTGAACGCTCCGGCACAGGGCCGTGGCCGTGACCGCAATGGTCGCTCCCGCCGCGGTGGCCAGCGCCGCCAGCGTGCACAGCAGAAGCAGGAGGGCTAATCCATGCTGATTCCTAAGCGTGTTAAGTACCGCCGTCAGCACCGCCCGAACCGTCGCGGCGTGTCCAAGGGCGGTAACCGCATCAACTTCGGCGATTACGCTATCCAGGCTCTCGAGCCGGCGTACATCACCAACCGTCAGATTGAGGCCGCACGTATTGCCATCAACCGCCACGTCAAGCGTGGTGGCAAGGTGTGGATCAACATCTTCCCGGACCGTCCGTTGACCCAGAAGCCGCTCGGCGTTCGTATGGGTTCCGGTAAGGGCCCGGTCGAGAAGTGGGTGGCTAACGTTAAGCCAGGCCGCGTACTTTTCGAGATGAGCTACCCAACCGAGGCCGTTGCTATTGAGGCTCTGCGCCGTGCAGGCCAGAAGCTTCCTTGCAAGGTCCGCATCATCAAGAAGGAGGACCAGTTCTAATGGCAACCGGTACCCCCGCCCACGAGTTCCGTGAGCTCGACAACGCTGAGCTGCAGTCCCGCCTGAAGGATGCGAAGGAAGAGCTGTTCAACCTCCGCTTCCAGAAGGCCACTGGCCAGCTGACCAACAACCGCCGCATCGGCACGGTTAAGCGCGACATTGCCCGCATCTACACCGTTCTGCGCGAGCGCGAGCTGGGCCTGTCCGTTGCTCCGGGAGCTGAGGCTTAATCATGAGTGAGGCTAACGTGACTGATTCCAAGAAGGCACCTACTCCGAAGAAGGAGAAGGTCAAGGGCGCTCCTAAGGTTCGCACCGGCTACGTAGTATCCGACAAGATGACCAAGACCATCGTTGTCGAGCTGGAAGACCGCAAGCAGCACGCCCTGTACGGCAAGATCATGCGCTCTAACAAGAAGGTTAAGGCGCACGACGAGGAAGAAACCGCAGGCATCGGCGATCTCGTACGCATCGCTGAGACCCGCCCGCTGTCCAAGGACAAGCACTTCCGTCTCGTTGAGATCATCGAGAAGGCTAAGTAAAACCTAGCCAACACTAAGCCCCCGCTACCGAACCTAGAGTTCGGGGCGGGGCCTTCGCCGTTTTAGGACTTCTTTACGGCCGGGCCCTTCCATAAAACCAGTAGGGTACCCACGTGACGTCGGTGGTATCTAGGCCCCATTCATTCACCGCGAGACCCCGCACGCTTTTTGCTAGCCTCCCCTCGCCGGAAGCCCATACGTACCCTGGCCCCAGCGCACCAGCATAGTCCGCTCTCAGGGCGGCAACGACATCCTCCGCTTCCTCGTGCGCTTGGGTATGAATAATTCGCAGGCTGCGTACGCTCGCCTCCCATCTAGCTGCGAGGCCTGGTTCTACCTCGTCGTTGCTGGTAACCACGGCCATAACGTCGGTGGCCCGAAGCATTTCCGGGTTATGGTCTTCTTGGAAGGCCAAAATGTGCCGCAGCGCGGGCAAGGATGATGCGTCAGCGACTAGAAGTTGTGGCTTCTCGGTTGGCCGCCACAGGTCGTTGCAGGTGAAGAATCCCGCTGTATCTCCGGCTTGTGCGCGGCGAATCCACCGCGAGCCAGGTCCTGAATCACCGTGTGTCACCACGTCGACATCGACTGTGGCTTCCTCCGAATGGAGCGCGCGGATGGTGTACCAGCGCAGGTCCGGCCGCCTCTCCTCGTCGATCGCGCTCACAGCCGAGCGGAGGTTTATGCCGTCGACGGGGAAGGGTGTAAATTCCTGTTCATCTCGGGGCATGACGAGTCCAAAGAATTCATCGGGACCGGAGAGGGTGTATGTCCGGAAAGCCTCGGCGTAGAACGTGAGCCGGTGCAAGCGCGGACTGATCCGTTTATTGGCGGTCAAAGTAACGGGGATGAGTTCGTGTTCCCGCATCGGGGCCGATTGTGGGGAAGAGTTCATACGTCTAACATACCCAAAGTAAGTTAAGCCTTGCCTAAATAGCGTTTTGCGGTATAGGGTAAGCAAGTCATTTTTCCTCCTTTTTGAAAGGCTTAGCCTCATGAAGATTTTCGGCCGTCGCACTATGGGTGCAGTAGCAATGCTTTCCGCCGGGGCCGTAGCTTTAGGCGGTTGCTCGCGTGGTGAGGGCGATGAAACAGCTCAGGCGACCGACGCTGCCAGCGAGCAGCGCGTGGCTAGCTTGGGTCTAGGTGATGCCGATACACTGCTTGCCCTGGGGATCACTCCCGTAACGGTGGCGCCGTGGGGTGCTGAGGGCGATGGCGACCCTTCTGGCGTCGGCCCCTGGGCAGAGGAACTTTTGGGCGAGGCAAAGCCTGAGGTGATTTATAATACCGCAACCGGATTTACCGCGGATACCTTTGAGCAGGTCACCGCGGCCGACCCCACCCAGATCATTGCGGTGAACCAGGCGGTGGATTCACGCACGAAGGGTTCCCTGGAAGAAATCGCGCCTACCACCGTAAAGCCGAACGGCTATGAAGACTGGCAGGTACCCTGGGAAAAGCAGGTAGAGACCATCGCGGATGCGGTGGGCAAAGAAGACGAAGGCGATAAGCTTATCGATGACACCGAAAAGGCCTTCGAGGAATTCCGCCACGAGCACGCGGAATTGCAGGATAAGTCTGCGGCCATCGTCATGCCTTATGACGGCAAAATTGGCCTATACACCGAGGAGGATGGGCGTGGACAATTTATTGAGGACCTTGGCATGGAGATCCCCGATGCATTGCAGGGCGATGGCGGCAGCTTCTTCGTCGACATTGCCCCAGAAAACTACGCGAAGCTTAACCAGGTTGATTACCTCTTTGTCCTGGACTACAACGGCTCCTCCGATGCCTTGAAGAAGGATAAGACCTTCCAAGGCCTCGACATTGTCAAGGATGATCGCGTGCGCTACTTGGATACCGATACCGGCAATGCCATGAGTATGCCCAACCCGGTGACCATCCCCTGGGCAGTAGATAAATTTGAAGAGAAACTGTAATTGTCAGCAACCACGATGGACGCCCAACAAATCCAGTCGGATTCCGCAGCAGATAGTCCTACGACCACCGGCACCCCCGCAACGGTAGTGGCGCGGGTACAGAGTCATAAGATGCTCCTTGTCGCCATCATCCTCGCCAGCCTGGTGTTGGCGGTGGCGTCTTTGGCGGTGGGCTCCCGCTCGATTCCGCCCGAGGAGGTTATCGCTGCCCTGCACGGGGCAGGGGAGCAGGATATCCGCGATATCGTGTGGAACCTGCGCATGCCGCGCACCTTCTTGGCTTATTTCGCCGGCGCGGCCCTTGCTGTGGCAGGTGTGCTGGCGCAATCGTGGACCAGAAACCCGCTAGCGGATCCAGGATTTATTGGTGTTACCGCGGGCGCGTCCTTCTTCGTTGCCTTAGGCACGGCCATTGGTATTGCTACCTCCACCAGTATGCGGACCGCCCTCGCGCTCGTTGGCGCGGGTATTACTACGCTTTTGGTCTTAGCCGTATCGCGGCGGTTTGAGGATCCCCTGACGCTCATTCTGGTGGGCGCCGGCGTCTCCGCAGCTTTGGGATCGGGCGCGACGATCATCGGTCTATATTCCACGGACGTCCTCGATAGCATGCGGCGGTGGACTATCGGCTCGACCTTTGGCCGCGGCCCAGAAGATGTCGCGATCGCGGGCATAGGGCTAGTTATTGGCGTAGCGTGCGCGGCGATGGTGGCTAGACCCCTCGACCTTTTGGCCATGGGGGAGGAGTCCTCCCTCGCCTTGGGTGGGTCCCCCACTACCGCGCGGGCGGGCGCGGCGCTCAGCGTCGTGGTGTTGGCTGGCAGCGCAACGGCAGCAACGGGTCCCATTGCCTTCGTCGGTTTTGCCATTCCCCACATCGTGCGGCGGGTGGTGGGCCCTAGCGTTGCCACCTTGCTTTTGCCCTCTGCGCTCTTGGGCGGTTGTGCCGTGCTTGTCGCTGATATCACCGGCCGCCTCATTGCGGGGAACTCGGAGCTGGAGATGTCGATCGTCCTCGCGATAGTGGGCGCACCTTTCCTCATTTGGGGTGCTCACCGCGGCGTGGGCAGAGCATGGGGGCAATAAAGCATGACCGCAATCAGCACTATCTTAAAAGCTCAACAACGCCGCCGGCACGTGCGCGTGCTCGCTTCCACGCTGGCATTCATCCTCATCGCCCTTAGTGCGTACCTAGTGTTACTGGGGCAAGGTCCCATGGCATTGAGTCCGCGGCAGGTTATCGATGTCCTCACCGGAGGCGGCAGCAAGAACCACATCAGGGTGGTGTGGGACTTGCGCCTGCCGGTTGCCATCGCCACCGTTATCGTGGGTGCCGCCCTCGGCTTGGCCGGTTCTTGGACGCAAACCATGGCTCGTAACCCGCTGGCCTCCCCGGATATTTTAGGCGTTACCGGCGGGGCGTCGGTGCTGGTGGTCTTGGGCACCGTGCATTCGCGCCCCAGTTTCGCCGAGGGTATCCCGGAGTTTTGGTGGCGGGCATGCTTGGCGATGATCGGCGCCCTCCTCGTTGTCATCCTCCTCGCTGTTCTGGGTGGCATCGGTACGAGCAACCGCATCGTCATCATCGGTATTGCGTTATCGCTGATGTTTAACGCCCTCGTCGCGTATTTAATGCGCAGCGCCCAGATCCTGCGTGCTGCGGAGGCGCAGACTTGGCTCGCGGGATCGACTGGATTTGTGCACATGGAGGTCATCTTCCCCCTCTTGGCGGCATTAGCGCCGTTTCTCGCCATAGGTATCTGGTGCGCGCGGGAGCTGCCGCTGCTTGCCCATGATGATTCCTCCGCAACCACCCTGGGCGTAAACATCTCCCGCCAGCGAGCCCTCCTGCTTATTGCGGCAACCGGTATCAGTGCCGTGGTGGTCTCGGTGGTCGGGCCCATTGGGTTTATCGCGCTGTTGGCGCCGCACCTGGCGCGGATGGTGGCGCGCACCCCCACGCCATCACCGTTGGCATCAGCGGCCGCGGGCGCAGCATTGCTGACCGTGTGTGCTGTGATCGCCGGTGCTATCCCGGTAAATGCACCGGTGGGTGCGGTTTCCTCGGTCATCGGCGGCTGCGCCTTGGTGATAGTGGTGTGGAATGCGGCCGGGCGCAGCTAAACGTTGTGCCGCGGCACAGCAGGGGAAACGGACAAGCATCGCGCCGGATGGTGCTAGACAGTCAGACGTGGATGAAGGAAAAGAAATGAAGGATAATCAGCCTAATCAGCCTAAACAGACCACGAGCCCGAAGCCTCGGTGCAGCCTCCACGCCACCGGCATTCATGCGGGATATAAGGATGGCGAGGATATCCTTGCCGGCGTTGATCTGCACGCCCGCGCCGGCGAAGTTACCACGCTCATTGGGCCGAATGGCTGCGGCAAGTCCACGCTGCTGAAAACTCTCTCGAAAATCCTGGCCCCGCGGCAGGGCAGCGTCATGGTTGGGGAAGTTGACCTACACGCCATGTCCGCGAAGGATGCCGCGCGGCAGGTGGCGCTACTGCCACAGCACCCCGTGGCCCCCGATGGGCTGCGGGTGGGGGAGTTGGTCGCGCGCGGGCGTCATCCCCATCAAGGAAGGATGCGCGGCCTTTCCGCTACGGACCGGGAGATCATTGCGCAGGCTTGCGAGGCTACCGACATTGTGGACTTCCTCGATCGTGATATCGCTTCGCTATCGGGCGGGCAGCGCCAGCGCGTTTGGCTGGCGTTGGCCCTGGCACAAGATACGCCCGTGCTGCTTCTCGATGAACCCACGACCTTCCTCGACCCTGCCCATGCCATGCGCATGCTGGAGTTGGCCCGCGCACAGGCGCAGGCGGGAAAGACAGTGGTTGTAGTCCTACACGATCTCATGCTGGCGGGCCACTATTCTGATTCCATGGTGGTGATGAAATCCGGCGATATCATCGCTCGTGGGGCACCGAAACAAGCGCTGTCGCCGAAGGTATTGGCGCAGGCCTATGGCATCGAGGCTGAGGCCTGGGAGGATCCGCTTGGCGATGCCCCCATTATCGTTCCCCGCCGCGTCGTAGCGGCGCATTAGTGGAGAGCTGCCAATAGTGGCTGTGTGCTAGACGCTTTACTTGACCTTTCGTTGTACATCTAGAAAAGAAATTGCCACTACAAAAAGATTGAGCACGCTTCCCGCGCCGAGCAAAAAGGTGCCGATTCGATAGGAGCCTGTGCCTACGGCGGCCATATTGCCGTAGATATAGACCCAGATTCCCCAGCCAATAAGGAGTACGAGCCCGGCGAGACCGGAGAGCAGGCGGAGGCTACGAGGGGAGGTAGGTGCGAAGAACTTATAGGCGGCGTCGACAAGCGCGCAAGCTGCAAGCCCCAGACTCAGCCCGCCGGTCAACCAGACAGGAAGTAGAGCGGAGGCGCCAAAGACTACGGGCAGGATAAACGCGAGAAACGCGAGGATAAAGAGCGCGGCGTGCAACCACAGGGTGCGCTTGGTGTAGGTCATAGCGATGACTCTACTTCCTCGCGGCGCGGGGGATTGGCGCCCTTGCGGGAGACGGTGATGCCAGCGGCAGCCACGGCAAAGGACAAAATGTCTTTCCACTGCGCCGGATCCAGGGTGGTAAGGGCGGCGGCGTCCAGCCCGCGTTCATCAATCTGGGTCAGCAGGGCGGCCATGATAGTGTCGCCGGCACCGATGGTATCGGAGACGGTTACTTGCGCGGCCGGCACCGTGAGAGTGGTATCGCCCGCGCGAACGCTCAGGCCCTCGCTGCCGCGGGTGACCACTACGATGGGCACCTGCGAAATGAGGTCGTCGCCCAGGAACTCGACCTCTTCATCAGAAAGCTTAAGCAAGGTGACGTGGGGGAGTAGATCCGCTAAGAACGCGCGGTGTTCTGGGGTGGCGTAGAACGGCCGGATATTCGGATCCAGGGCGACTAACGTGCCTTGGGCGGCAAAATCCTTCAGCAGTTGCGCATAGCGGGAGGCACCAGGTTCAAGGGCGAGGGAGACCGTGCCGAAGCACGCGATATCGGCCGGGACCAGCTGTGGCTCGACCAGGCGGTCGGCCGTGCCTTCGATATAGAAGTTATAGGAGGCCGAGCCATCCTCGTGGATGGTTGTCACGGCCAAAGTGGTGGGTTCGTCGCCGCGCTGCAGGTGAGTGGTGGTGACACCCTCGGCCGTGAGGCGGCCGACAAGTTCTTGTCCAAAACCATCGGTGGAGATGCGGGACTGGAATTCCACAGCGGCGCCCAGTCGCGCCGCCGCGATGGCCACGTTAAATGGCCCGCCGCCCAGCGCCGGCGTGTGGTCGTTCAAGCTGCCAGGGGCCACTGGAACGAGGTCCACGAGGCCTTCACCGCACACATGAATAGTCATGTTTCCATAGTATCGGGGATATGAACTACCGTCCCAATTTTCACCTCGCCCCGCCGCAAGGCCGCCTCAATGATCCCAATGGCGTCTTTGTGGATGGCGATACCCTGCACGTGTTCTACCAGCACGACCCGGCGTTTCCCCGCAAGCCCAAGCGTACGGGCTGGGGGCATGCGACGGTGAGCGTATCGGCGCCTACGCCGTGGCAGCACCACCCCGATGCCTTATACCCGGACCTGCCCTATGACAAGGATGGCTGCTACTCGGGTGGGGCGGTGGTTGATGGCACCGACGTCTGGCTGTTTTATACGGGCAATTTGAAAGATGATGGCCGTCGCATTCCGTCCCAGAACCGCGTGCGTGCCATAGACCCTTCGGGCCCGGAGGGCGGCATCTACCTTCGCGACGAGAATAATCCCCTGATTCCGGACTCCCCGGAGGGCTATACCGGGCACTTCCGGGATCCACAGATCACCCGCGATGGCGATGGCTGGCGGATGGTCATCGGTGCCCAGACCGAAGACGAGCGCGGCACCATTGTGCTGTACCGATCGCAGGACCTGGCCCAATGGGAATTCCAGGGCGAGATTTCCTTCGACGATCCTTCGCAACTGCCTGGGGGCTACATGTGGGAGTGCCCCAACCTCCTCACCTTGGGCGATAAGCAGGTCCTCATCTTCTGCCCCCAGGCAGAAACGGATCGGTGCGGATATATCGTGGGCACGCTCGATGGCCTGAATTTCCATATTGAGCGCGGTTTTACCCTCCTTGACCATGGCACCCAGTTCTATGCGCCCCAGGCCACCGAGGACGGCATCCTACTGGGGTGGATGGGCATGCCCGCCCAGGATGACACCCCAACGGAAGGCTGGGTCCATACCTTGACGCTGCCGCGCCGCATCTGGCTGGAGGATAACTACCTGCATCAAGAGCCGCTGTGGTCCGCCCTGCCGGAGACCCACGGGCGAGAAGGCTTTGGCTCCACCATCGATATCAAGGGCGAAGGCTCCTTTGCTCTTATCGACGCCGCCGGGGACGAAGCCTTCCGCGTCACCCAACGCGACGGGACCATCGCCTTTAACGGCGGCGATCCCATCGACTGCCCGGATGGGGAGATGCGCTTGATTGCTGATGGCTGCGCCGTTGAGGTCTATGCCGGTGGCGGTCGCATCGCCGCGTCCTTCGCCGTGTTTGGCGAGTCCCCCTGGCAGGGGTGGGAGCCGCGCGGGTAGGTGTACCCGGAACCGGTGAAGTTGCCAACACTCCGCCCGAATGTGTGGACTTAGGCCCGAATCCCGGCTGTAATGGAAATAAGCAGTCACGTTCGGCAATCGGATGTGAGCCATTACACTGAAGGGCTCTTCTATGGATCACAAGGAAGTAGCCGCCCGCACGCTAAAAGCACTGGGCGGCGAAGACAACATCATCGCACTCGCGCACTGCGCCACGCGCCTGCGCATGGTGCTGCAAGATTCTGACAAGGTAGACACCGCCGCGTTGGATAATGACCCCGACCTCAAGGGCACCTTTGAGGCCGGCGGCATGTTCCAGGTCATCGTCGGCCCCGGCGACGTCAATATCGTCTTCCAGGAAATGACCAGCCTCATTTCTAAGGACGTGGCCGTATCCACCGACCGCCTGAAAGACATCGCTGCCGAATCCGGCAATTGGTTCAGCCGTGCGGTCAAGGTGCTTGCGGATATCTTCGTTCCGCTCATCCCGATCTTGCTTGGCGGCGGTCTGCTCATGGCGCTCAACAACGTCTTGACGGCCGAAGGGCTCTTTGGTGACCAATCCCTCATCCAGATGTTCCCCGCCTGGGAAGGCTTTGCCGGCCTAGTGAACCTGCTCGCCTCTGCGCCGTTTGCCTTCCTGCCCATCCTCGTCGGCTTTACCGCGACGAAGCGCTTCGGCGGAAACGAGTTCCTCGGCGCCGGTATGGCCATGGCGATGGTCATGCCCGATTTGGTCAACGGCTACAGCGTGGCCGAGGCGATTGAAAACGGTGAGATGTCCTACTGGAACATCTTCGGCTTCGACGTCGCCCAGGCCGGCTACCAGGGCTCCATCCTGCCCATCCTGGTGATTTCGTGGATTCTCGCCACCTTAGAGAAATTCCTGCACAAACACCTCAAGGGCACGGTGGACTTCATGCTCACCCCACTGCTCACCCTGTTGATTACTGGCTTCCTGACCTTCATGGGCTTGGGTCCCATCCTGCGCACGGCCGGTGAGTGGCTGGGCATGGGCCTGGCCAACCTCTATGACTTTGCCGGTCCCGTCGCTGGCTTCCTCTTCGGCCTCGTCTACTCGCCGATTGTGATTACCGGCCTGCACCAATCCTTCCCGCCGATTGAGACGATGCTGTGGAACGAGGGCGGCTCCTTCGTCTTCCCGATTGCCTCCATGGCCAATATTGCCCAGGGTGGCGTCGCGCTCGCCGTGTACTTCCTGGCCCGCTCCGAAAAGCTCAAGGGCCTGGCCGGTGCGTCCGGTATTTCTGCCCTCTTTGGCATTACCGAGCCCGCCATCTTCGGCGTGAACCTCCGCCTGCGCTGGCCGTTCTATATCGGCATGGCAGCATCTGCTATTTCTTCTGCCTTCATCGCCATCTTTGGCGTGCTTGCCGACGCCCTCGGTGCCGCCGGCTTCATCGGCTTCGTCTCCGTCCCCCGTTTCGTCCCGACCTTCCTGTTGTGCGGCGTTATCTCCTTCGTGGTTGCCTTTGTGGGTGCGTACCTCTACGGCCGCGTGCTCATTCGCAAGAATGGCTCCATCGACCCGGATGAGGTCAACCCTCCCGCAGCCGAGGAGCAGGCCGCCGCTGCCACCCCGGCCGCGGTAGCTGCCGACGATGCATGCACCATCTTCTCCCCGCTGGAGGGCACCGCCGTACCACTGTCTCAGGTCAGCGACCCCATGTTTGCCGGCGGCAAGCTGGGCCAGGGTGTGGCAATCGAGCCGACCGTGGGCAAGCTGGTTGCGCCTGCCGACGGCAAAATCACCGTCACCTTCTCCTCTCATCACGCCTACGCCATCCGCACCAAGGACCCGGCGGTGGGAAATATCGATATCCTCATGCACATTGGTTTCGATACGGTAAACCTCAAAGGCGAACACTTCACCTCCCACGTCACCAAGGGCGATGAAGTCAAGCGAGGCGATGTCCTTGCCGAATTCGATATCGACGCCATCAAGGCCGCCGGCCTCCCGGTAACCACCCCAGTGGTGGTCTCCAACTCCAAGAAGACTGGCCCCGTTATTCCTACCGAGGCCTTCCGCCCCGGCGAGCTCATTGGCTCCGGCACCGATATCTTTACCGTGGACCCCAAGCCCGCCGCAGTACCTGCACAGACAGCCTCGCCGGCTTCCGAATCCGCGTCTTAATGCGCATCCTTTAAGAGCCAACGGTGGGCTCCCGGGCCCATCGTCTTAGGGCCATCCCATTAGGTCCATAGTGATCAGGCCGATCTGAGGAAATCCACTCCTCAGATCGGCCTATTCCACCTCAATTAAGCCTGATCAGATCGGCCTTAAATCGGATGGGCCCTTGATTCTGCGTGAACGCAGTTTTAGTCAGGCATACAAAAAGCTGTGCCGGCCGGACCGTAGTCCGACCGGCACAGCCAGTCTCAGTTTCAGACCCTACTCAGTAGGGGAGTTCTTTCTTAAGCGAAGAACTTGCGGCGCGCAGCGAAGGCGCCAGCAGCAACCATTGCAGCTACGGCCAGAGCAGCCAGAGCCTGTGCAACGGAGTTGGATCCGGTCTCAGCAGCCATGCCGCGAACGGAATCGGTGCCCTCGCCAGCAGCCGGTGCAGATGGTGCGGAAGGAGCGTCAGCCTGGGCTGCGTCGCCTTCAGCGAGCTGACCACCCTGGGCGATAACTTCGTCCTTGTTAGCGTTCAGCATCTGCTCGGAAGCAGCCTTCTCCTCAGCGGTTGGCTCCTGGCCCTTGCGTGCCTCGTCCTTCACGTAGGTCTTGCCGTCCTGGGACAGGTACCAGGTGATGCCGCCGATAACCAGCGCTGCCGGAAGCGCCAATCAAGCCAGCTTCTTCTTGTCGAAGCCAGGCTTCTGATCCTCAGACGGGAATGCCTTGGCGTAAGCGTCGCGCATCTCGTCGGTGATCTCTTCGTTCACCTTAGCTGGGTCGTTAACGTAGACGGCCGGATCCTTCAGGCTCTGGTACCACTCGTTGCCCTCTGCGTCTTTCTTGGTGGCTGGGGCAGGGATGCCCTCTTCTTCGGAGCCCTCGGAGTCTGTACCCTCGGCGTCGGCTGCGCCTTCAGTATCGGTCTCGGTTCCAGGGGCTTCAGAATCAGTGTTTTCGCCATCCTCGGACTGCTGACGCTCCCAGATAGCGCGAGCCTGATCTTCAGTGAGGATAGGCGCGGAGTTCTCGCCGGCTGGGTTCTCAAAGCGGTCGCGTGGTGCGTAGCTGCCGTCGGACTGCTTGTCGTAGGTAATACCATCGGTTTCGATGGAAGCTGGTAGTGGCATCTGAGCCTGGGCAACAGCTGCGCCGCCGAAGGCGAGAGCGCCGGTCAGTACTGCAGCGGTCAGAGTCTGTGGCAAACGCTTCATGTGGTTCTCCTTAAGGGAATGTGTTGTTACGCGCATCCGGTGGAGGTACGCGCCAAAAGATATGAGTCGTTCTCGACGACAATCACGATAGTCACAGGATTCACAGTTGTCACGCTGAAAACATTAGTTAACTATAATTTTCATGCGTTGCAGGTGCGGGAAACCTAGCAAAATGGAACGGGTGTGCGGCTGAAATTGCGCTAAAAACCTTTAGGGTGTTGGGCAAATGTGCAGATAATGCGGTTAACTTCTCCACGTATGCGTGTCATTGCATTCGAAATTAGCGGCCAAGGGGTAGGCGGGGGTGTTGGCGAAAATAAATTGGAAGGGGAGGGGGCGTCGGCAAGCGCTAAGCAGTGTTTTGGTATGGGCGCTGGCGTGTGGTTGAATGTATAGGTTGCAAAAGCTGGTCGGCCCGTAGTGGTGCGTTTCCGAACCGCCGGTCCGAGACCCTTCGGCATAGTCCGTTGTCAAGGCTTGAGCATCGCAAGTTTGTAGACCGCGTGCGGCAAGGACGGAAATCTTACCGCACATCAATCCAGGTCAGGAGACCCATAGTGATTCAGCAAGAATCGCGTCTGCGCGTCGCCGACAACTCTGGTGCACGTGAACTGCTGTGCATCCGCGTTCTCGGCGGCTCTGTCCGACGCTCCGCTGGCATCGGCGACGTCATCGTCGCGACTGTCAAGGACGCCGTTCCAGGCGGCAACGTCAAGGAAGGCGACGTAGTAAAGGCCGTTATCGTCCGCGCCAAGAAGGAGACCCGTCGTCCGGACGGCTCCTACATTCGCTTCGACGAGAACGCTGCAGTTGTTCTCAAGGGCGATAGCGAGCCCCGTGGTACCCGTATCTTCGGACCGGTTGCTCGCGAACTTCGTGACAAGCGTTTCATGAAGATCGTTTCTCTCGCACCGGAGGTGATCTAGTCTTATGAAGATCCATAAGGGAGATATGGTGATCGTCATTTCGGGCCCAGATAAGGGCGCGAAGGGCAAGGTCATCGAGGCATACCCAAAGCGTGACAAGGTCCTCGTTGAGGGCGTTAACCGCATCAAGAAGCACGTCGCTAACTCCGCTACCGAGCGTGGCGCCGAGTCCGGCGGAATCGTTACCCAGGAAGCTCCGATCCACGTGTCCAACGTTGCGATCGTTGACTCCGAAGGCAACCCGACCCGCGTGGGCTACCGTTTCGACGAGAACGGCAAGAAGGTCCGTATCGCGCGTAGCAACGGGAAGGACATCTAAAAATGAGCGAGAACTACACCCCGCGTCTGAAGACTCGCTACCGCGAGGAAATCCGCAAGTCCCTGAATGACGAGTTCAACTACGACAACGTCATGCAGATCCCTGGTGTCACCAAGGTTGTTGTCAACATGGGTGTTGGCGAAGCCGCACGTGACTCCAAGGTCATCAACGGCGCACTCGAGGACCTGACCGCTATTACCGGTCAGAAGCCGCAGCTGCGTCGTGCTAAGAAGTCCATCGCGAACTTCAAGCTCCGTGAGGGCATGCCTATCGGTGCACGCGTTACCCTTCGCGGCGACCGTATGTGGGAGTTCCTGGACCGCCTGCTGACCATCGCGCTGCCACGTATTCGTGACTTCCGCGGTCTGTCTGATCAGCAGTTCGACGGCCACGGCAACTACACCTTCGGCCT
>CALLKG010000142.1:0-7422 GCA_938008395.1 Corynebacterium tuberculostearicum | reverse complement strand
CGCCCGCACATGGGCTTCCTCGAGCGGCTCACGCTCGCCGGCCAAAGACTGCAACCTATCTGCAACCTCATCGGCCTCCGCCTGGGCAGCTTGGGTGCGCTGCTTGGTAGAAGTCAGGGTCTCTTCCTGGCGCGCCAGCTCCTCTTCTGCCGAAGTAACCTGGCCTGCCGCTTTTTCCTCTGCGGCGATGAGGCGGACGACGCCCTCGCGCCTATCCGCAATGGCACGCAGCTGCGCCATGTGCTCGCGCTCAGCGGCCTCGAATGCTTCACGGCGCTCTGCTACCTCTTCGCGGATAGCCTCCAGGCGTTCCGCAGCTTCCTCCGCCGCGGCGAGAAGCTCTGCATGTTCTTCGTCCGCGCGGGCAGCACGAGCCTCTAGGTCATCCGGATCCTGGCCGGAATAGGCCACCTGCGCGCCGGCATTGGCTGCTCGTTCCTCCGCAATGCGCTGGGTCGCGGAAATACGCTCGGACAGCGTGGACAGGTCGAACCACAGTTTTTGAGCCGCCTCCGCCTGGGGGTTTACCTCCTCTAGCTGGGCTTCCACTTCTAACTGAGAACCCGTTGCTTCTTCCAGCTGCGCGGTAACTTCTTCTACCTGCTCGGCTAAGACCTCTGCCGCGCGCTCGGCCTCCTGGAACTTGCTGCGCAGGCGCACCACCCTATCTCCTGCCAGCCGCAGGCGGGCGTCGCGCAGATCAGCCTGCACAGTGGCGGCGCGCTGCGCGGCCTCAGCCTGGCGGGCCAAAGGCTTGAGCTGTTTTCCCAACTCATCAGTAAGGTCCTGCAGGCGATCCAAATTGGCCTGCATGCCGGTGAGCTTGCGCTGCGCTTTTTCCTTGCGGCGGCGGTGCTTGAGTACACCCGCGGCTTCTTCGATATACGAGCGCCGATCCTCAGGCCGCGATTCTAGGATCTCAGAAAGCTTGCCCTGGCCGACGATAATGTGCATCTCGCGGCCAATACCGGAATCAGATAGCAGCTCCTGAATATCCATCAGGCGCGCTTTGGAGCCATTGATTTCGTATTCGCTGGCACCATCACGGAACATGCGGCGGGTGACCGACACTTCCGAGTATTCGATCGGCAGCGCACCGTCCGCATTATCGATGGTGAGGGTGACCTCGGCGCGCCCCAGAGCCTTGCGGTCGCCGGCGCCGGCAAAGATGACATCTTGCATCTTTCCGCCGCGCAGCGTCTTGGCGCTTCCCTCACCCATTACCCAGGCCAGAGCGTCCACCACATTGGACTTGCCGGAGCCATTCGGCCCGACGACGGCGCAAATTCCTGGCTCGAATTTCAGAGACGTCGCCGACGCGAATGATTTGAAGCCTTTCAGCGTCAGCGATTTCAGGTGCATTTGGGTAAGTTTAGCAAGCCTTGAACGCAGCTGCCCAGCCGAGCCTCGGGGTTCGCTCGACCCGGCTTGTGCTGCGAGTTAACGTTCGATGAAACCAGATTCGCCCTTAGGGGCAGCCCATTGTTCGACAACCAAGTCCACCGTTCCCGGGCGGCGGGTCGTACTCGGCTGCTCATTGAGGAGTCCCAGCAATTCCTCGCATTTCTCCCGCGGACCTTCTGCTACCACCTGCACCCGGCCATCTCTCAGATTGGTGGCATGCCCGCTCAAACCGAGCTCCAAGGCCCGGGAGCGCGTCCACCAACGAAAGCCCACTCCTTGGACGTGCCCATGGACAAAAGCGGTCATTCTCTCCAGTGCCATGCGGCCTCCCAAATTTCTAATAGCGGTCGTGGTGTCCCTTATCGCGCAATACGCGGCGATCCTCTTCGCTGCGGCGAGTAACGGGATCGGATCCGTCCCAGCACTCTACGCCCTTCAGTTCCGGCATCATATCGCGGTGGAATACCGGGTCAATGCCGTGGCTGCGCTGTTCGTTGTAATTCTTGAGCAGCTTAATCGCCACACCGGATAGCGGCACGATGGCGATGATATTGAGGATCACCATGGTTGCCGCACCGGTATCGGCCAACGCAAAGACCAGCGGCAGGGAGCCCACTGCGCCAAACCAAACGAAGAAGAGAACGACGAGGCGGAAAATCACCAACGCAGGCTTGCTCTGGGTGAGGTATTCCAGGTTAGATTCCGCCAAGTAGTAATTGCCCAGGATGGAGGAGAAAGCCAGGAAGAAGAGGATGAAGCTAACGAAGTGGATGCCCCAGTCGCCCACCTCAGAAGACAGTGCCGCCTGAGTCAAGGAGACGCCTTCTGCTTCGGCGCCGTAGGCAATCTCTGGTCCCAGCAGGATGATAAAGGCGGTGATGGTACACACCACCAAAGTGTCAAAGTACACGCCGAGGGTTTGAACCAAACCCTGCTTGACCGGGTGGGACACTGCCGCGGTAGCGGCTGCGTTCGGAGCAGAGCCCTCACCAGCTTCGTTGGAGAACAGTCCGCGCTGAATACCCTTCATCATGGCCGCACCAAGACCGGCGCCAGCGATTTCCTTAATACCCAGAGCGTGGCCGACGATATCGCCAATCATTCCCGGCACCTTGTCAAAGTTGGTGATGACAACAAACCCACCGACGAGCAGGTAGGCCACCGCCATAAATGGCACGATGATCTGGGTGATATTGGCAATGCGGTTGACGCCGCCAAAGATAATGAGGCCTGCAACCACGGCAATAACAACACCGATGATGGAGCGGAACATGGTGTCATCGCGGTCAAAGGAGAAGGACACCGCATCTGCAATGGCGTTGGTCTGGAAGGCGTTGTAGACCAAGCCAAAGGTAAAGGCAATAGCGATGGAGAAAAGAACACCGAGCGGGCCCCAGCCCAAACCGCGCTTCATGTAGTACGCAGGGCCGCCGCGGTACCCGTCACCATCGCGCACCTTCCACAGCTGCGCCAGGGTGGATTCGATGAATGCAGTTGCGCCACCGAGGATGGCGATGAGCCACATCCAAAAGACTGCACCTGGGCCGCCCACGGAAATGGCCACAGCCACGCCGGCCACGTTGCCGGTGCCAACGCGGGAGGCGGCCGAGATAGTAAAGGCCTTGAAAGCAGAGATGCCGCCATAGTCCTCATCCTCATCGCGGCCCTCCCCCTTTGGTCGCTCGACGACCGCGCGGAACATATCCGGCACCATGCGCACCTGCACCAAAGCGGTACGGATGCCGAAGAATAGGCCCGCAGCGATGAGCAGCCAGGGCAGAATCCACGACCATACGCCGTCATTAAATGTCGTTACGACATTTTCAAGAAAATCCATGCAGAATAATTTACTGCCTTGAGGTTCACAACGTGAACCCCATGCGCCATAACTTATTGGCAATGGGGGCAGAAATGGGTGGAACGCCCTGAAATTACGCAGCGCTCCAAGGGCGTACCACACCGCTGACAGGGCTGGCCAGCCCGCCCATACGCGGCCAGGGACCGCGAGAAATATCCCGATTCACCATTCACGTTGACGTACAAGGAATCGAAGCTCGTGCCACCCACTTTTAGGGCGGCGGTCATGACCTCTTGGGCCGATTCAAGCAGGGCTACGGCATCCTTTTGCCGCAACGTCGATGCCCTTTTGCGGGGCGGAATCTGTGCCGCCCACAGGGATTCATCGGCATAGATATTGCCGATTCCAGAAGCCAAGGTTTGATCCAACAGTGCAGTCTTTACTGCAGTCTTCTTGGCCCGCAAGCGCCGTGCGGTAGCCACAATGTCAAAGTCTGGTTCCAACGGGTCAATGCCAATGTGCGAGATCTTCGCCCACGGTGCATAGAGCCAATATCCAAAGGTGCGCTGGTCTACAAAGCTAAGCTCTACCCCACCGCTTAGCTGGGCGCGAATGCGCAGATGCGGCGAATCGGTCGTGCCGATTCGCACCTGACCCGACATACCTAAGTGGATGAAAAGGACGTCGCGGTGGGGATCCATGGAATCTTCGCCCACAAATTCCAGCCACATAAACTTTCCCCGCCGAGCCACAGCAGCGGTCTCTTTACCGACAAGAAGACCGGAGAGCGGCTCATCTTGGCCACGGTTGGCACGCGGGTGCAGGACGTGCACAGACTCAAAAGTCCGCCCCACCACATGGGGCTCAAGACCCCGGCGGACGGACTCGACTTCCGGCAGTTCCGGCATGCTTAGCCTTCTTTATGCGCAGTGCCCTGCACCAAGAGAGGAGTCTCGCGCAAAGTCTGGCAGGCTTCCTGAGCCGCTTGCTGCTCGGCCAACTTCTTATTGTGTCCCACTCCATTGCCCACGGTCAGACCAGCGACGGTAGCTACCGCGTTAAAGGTCTGATCATGTTCTGGGCCAGTGGAGGTAGCCGAATAGACCGGCATCGGTGCCTTAAGCTCGGCGCACAGCTCCTGCAGGGTGGTCTTCCAATCCAGGTGGCGACCACTCACAGTGGCGTTGTCGATCTTTTCTGCAAACAAGCGCAAGATGACATCTCGCGCGGTTTCGAATCCATGCTCGCGGTAGATGGCACCAAAGATTGCCTCGGTGGTATCGGCAAGAATGGAATCCTTATCGCGGCCACCAGTGGACTGCTCTCCCTTGCCCAGCAAAATGTGCGGGCCGAGGTTTATCTCACGGGCGATATCCGATAGTCCGTAGCGCGAGACGATCGAGGCACGCATCTTGGAAATATCCGATTCCGGACGAGAGGGATAAGTGATGTAGAGCTGGGAGGCTACCGACAGGCCCAGCACCGCATCGCCCAAAAACTCCAAGCGCTCATTATTAGGCAAATGCCCATTCTCATTGGCAAAAGAGCGGTGAGTAAGCGCTAAGCGCAGGTGCTCTGGCTGCAATTCCACGCCAAGCGATTCCAACAATGGCGTGTGGTCTACGGCAGCAAACTCGGCTGCCAGCGCTTCTTCCCCGGTTAGCTTCTTTTTGCGGCTCATAGGAACTTCTCCAAACCAGCCCAGCGGGGATCGACCTTGTCTTCCTCTTCTTCGCCAGAGATACCGGTGGTCACCCCTTCAGGCGTGTCAATCTCACAGCCGTCCTCACACACCGGCGCGAAGGGAAGGTTGAGGCCTGCCTCATCGATCACGGCCTGCAAAAGGTTCAGCTCATCATCCTCGATCTCCGGAATCTCATCTCCGGAGCCTTCATCATCGGCTGCAGGATCATCGCCGGAGACGAAGGATTCATCGGCGGCAAAGACCTGCGTGACATGCAAGTCCAGCTCTGGGTGCAGTTCCTTCAAGCACCGGGAGCATTCCCCGGTTAGCCGGCCGGATACGTTGGCGTCCACCAAGACACCTGCACCAAGTGGGGTCAAGGTGGCGTCTACGGTAAGCTCTTCGCCCTTCGGAATGGCGATCATCTCGACGCCAATCCTCTCAGGTGCGGGGCCGGTCTGGGTGCGTTGCTCCGGCAGTGCGTCAGCGCCTTGGGCGTTCAACAATTCGCCCACATCGAACTTCAATGGTGATGTCATAACACTAGGTAGTCTACCTTGCCCCGCAAACTCCGCCTAGCGGCCAGCACAGGCAAACTTTCTGTCAAGATTCTGTCGTTTAAAGTAAAAGGGCCTATGCCTTTCCGGATTAGCCTTTGCCCAAGCCAATGCCGTCTTTAGTGTGGAGGCATGACTTACCACTTGGCGCTAGCCTCCACGGATCCACGCAGCATCGCACTCGGATTCGCCGTGTTTAGCTGCCTTCCTGCCGCGGTATTAACCATTGCCGGCACGCTCGTGCACGCGACTCCACGGCCGGACCGTTCAGGAATCTATGGCGCTAGTGGGATTCGCCTCTTTACTGCACTCATCTGCAGCATCATTGCTGGTTTGATAGCTGGCACCATCCTGGTATTGCCCACTGGCATGGACCTTTCGGTGCTCACCGGCGCACTCATCTTTTCCCTAAGCGCAGGCGCCATTACCTGGTTTTCTCGGGAGACCATTCCCACGGCGCTTATTTCTGTAGGCACCATGCTGGTTGCCACAGGTGCGCTAGTGAGTATGTGCGCCGTGTGCTTTCCGCAGAACTTTAGTGATAGTTCTTTGACGTCACTGTCTTCCTATTTCTTTACCGCACTCGTTGCATTCCTTTTCCCTGGATTAGTGACCACAATCATTGCAGCATGTATGGCCGTCCAATCCGCCGCGCCTGCGCGTCTCACATCGAGGAAGGAAAGCAGCGCCACGTCCACACACACGCCGTTAACAGCTGCTCCCCATGCACCGAATACGGCAGTGCCCACCACACAGCCTCGCTCCCGCGCAACCTCCTGAACTGCCTGCGCTGGTAGGAAAACATAAAGGCTCTGGTGGGTGGGCAGACGGTGTACGACAAACCGTCTGCCCACCCACCAGAGCCTTTGGCCGTGCCTGATATAAGGGGCTAAACCACCCCTCACCCCTTAAGCTCCTTAGCCCGGGTGCCTCCGGGAAATGAAGCTTAAGGGCAGAAAGAATTTAAAGGTTTAGCGCTCGTTATAGCGACGCTCGTATGCCTCGCCTTCTGCGTAGCGGGAGCCTCCAGCAACGCCACCGGCACGACCCGAGGGCTGGTAGTCGCCGCCGCGGGAACGGACGCCGGCACCGCCGCGCAGTGCAGAGCGGTCAGAGCTTACGGTGCGCAGCAGCCCATTGAGGGTGGTTTCAAATTCACTTAGCTTGCCGTCTACAAACTCATCACATTCACTGCGCAGACGGTTGGACTCGGTGTGGGCGGACTCCACAATGCGGTGTGCTTCCTCATCAGCGCGGCGAACAACTTCCGATTCCGAAACCATGCGCTCTTGCTCAGCACGGCCTTCTGCCACGGAACGTTCATATTCATCATTGGCCTGAGCAATGGTGCGGTCAGCCTCCGCGCGGGCTTGTTCCACCATGGACTGAGCGCGAGCTTCAGCATCAGCTACCAACTTGGCGGCATGCTGTTCTGCGTGGGAGACCGTGGCATCCGCCTCCTCGCGAGCATGGCCCACGATGTCGTCGGCCTGCGCATTAGCGTCATTGATGGTCTGGTCCGCACGCTCTTCGGCGCCGTGCAGGATTTCATCCTGCTTATCCAAGACGTCCTGCGCGTCATCAATTTCAACGGGCAGGGCGTTTCGGAGGTCGTCGAGAAGCGCGAGCATTTCATGGCGCGGAACCATGCAATTAGAGGTCATGGGGAGGCTATGGGCCTCTTCCAAGTGCTGGACTAGTTCATCTAAGGACTCAAAGACACGGTACATGCTGCGAATTTTACATGCCCTCACGTGCCAGACGTGGAGGCCACGCACCGAGTGTGTACTGCAGATTTCACTTCCAGAGCCGATCATCTCCAACCATCGGCCCGCGCACGGAATTAATGGCGCTTATAAAAAGCCACAAGCTCCCCCTCTCTGAGGTTACCCTCGTTTAGTGGACACCCTATTTGTACGGATCTTGTGTCCGTAGGAGAGGATGTTCATTGTGAGTCAACAGCGCAAGAAGTACACGCC
>CALLKG010000141.1:0-7432 GCA_938008395.1 Corynebacterium tuberculostearicum | reverse complement strand
CTGCTCGAGCCAGGAATTGATGCCGCCGCGCAAGGAGACGACGTGGGGGAAGCCGCGTTTGCGGAGGATATCGACGGCTTGGGCGGAGCGGATGCCACTGGCGCAGTAGATAACGGCCGCAGCATCTGGTTCGATGTCGGGATCTTCGCCGGCGAGGATGCGGTCGAGCTCAAAGTGAGTGGAATTGGGGATAGCGGATTGGGCGCGCTCGGGGGAGGTGCGGACGTCGATAAGCGGGGCGTGTAGGGGAACCTCGCGGACCTCGGGGGCGTCGGCAGGTTGAGTAGGTTGTGCGCCGGTGGACTGAAGCGGGATATATTCCCAGGTACCGGAAAGGGCGTCGAAGTAGCCGAGCGTGCCGATGAGTGGGGTGCCTACGCCGGTGATGAGTTTGAGCGCTTCGAGCGCCATGGCTGAGCCGACAATGCCGACCACTGGTCCTAGAACTCCGGCCTGGGAGCAGGAAGGAACCTCGCCGGGTGCGGGAGCGGTGGGGAAGACATCCTCGTAGACGGGGCCGTGGCCGGACCAGAAAACGCTGAGCTGTGCGTCGAAGCCGAGGATGGAGGCCCATACGTGCGGGATGCCGAGCTCGTGGGCAGCCCAGGAGCTGAGGTAGCGGGCGTCGAAGTTATCGGTGCCGTCGAGGATGAGATCGCAGCCGTGTAGCTGCTCGAGCGCTGTCGCTGATTCGAGGCGGCCGTGGCAGGTGATGTCCACCTCTGGATTGAGCGCGCGGACGGCGGCCGCGGCGGAATCTGTCTTCGGTGTGCCGATGGCGGCGGTGGTGTGGATGACTTGGCGGTGCAGGTTGGAGGGGGAGAGCACGTCGTCGTCGAAAAGCGAAATGCGGCCCACACCCGCGCCAGCGAGGTAGAGCAGGGCCGGGGAGCCCAGGCCACCGGCGCCAATGACCGCTACGTGGGCTTCGCTGAGCTTGCGCTGACCCTCCTCGCCCCAGAGCGCTTCCTGGCGGGCATAGCGGATGCTCATTCCAGACCCACCCAATTGGTGGAGCCATCGCCGTGGCTTTGCTCCTTCCAGATGGGGACTTCCGCCTTGACGCGATCGGCGCATTCCTCGGCGGCCCGGAAGGCATCGCCACGGTGCGCGGCGGCGGCTACTACCGCAAAGGCGAGGTCGCCAACCTTGAGATCCCCCGTGCGGTGGGCGGCCCACAGGCGCACTGGGTGGTTGGCTGCGACGGAATCGGTGACGTCTTGCAGCTTCTCTGGCGCAGATGGGTGGGCGCTATAGGAAAGAAGGGTGACATCTGGCCGTCCGCCATCGTGATCGCGGACGATGCCCTCAAAGGTGACGACAGCACCCATGGCGGCCGTGGCGGCCTCTTCCTTGGCACCGGCAAGGAGGGATTCAAGGGGTTGATCGCTCAGAAGCGTGCTAATGGTGCACCCGGTTTGCTCGGCCACATAGGAGGGATCAGTGCTCATGTTTTCCTTCTAACATATCGACGATCGGAACGATTAATTCTTCCAAAACCGCGCAGCCATCTTTTACCCCGCCGGTAGAACCGGGAAGCGTCATGGCAAAGGTGGAGTCATTGACGCCGGCAATGGCGCGAGAGGCCACCGCGGTGGGCACGCTTTCCAATCCCTTCTGCCAGAAGGCCACCGCGATGCCGGGCAGCTCGCGGGTGATATGTGGGGCGACGGCCTCGACCGTGCGGTCATCGTGTGTCAGCCCAGTGCCGCCAGAAGTCAGGATGACCGCGGGCTTTTCGGCGAAGGCGGCGGCAACGGCGGCGGCGATTTCGGCATCGGGGACGATGCGTGCGTCGGGACAGTCAAAGCCCTTGCGGCGCAAGAAATCCACCGCGATGGGGCCGGAGCGATCGTCGTAGATGCCCGCGGCGGCGCGAGTAGAGGCGACGATGACGATGGCGGTGCGCTGTGGGCTCATAGTGGGTAAACCTCCACTTCTTGGCCTTCTTCAAGGCGTTGACCGGCAGGGATGCGGATGAGATGGGTGGCGTCTGCCGCTTGGGCGAGCAGGTGGGAGCTGGCACCACCGAGGATATGGGCGTGGGAATCGACGCGCCCGCGGCGAAATTGGTCCTTGTGCGGGAGGCCCTCGACGCCCGCGGCAAGGGGGACGAGGAAAGGCTGCGGAGCCCAACCGAGCGCAGGGGCGACGAAGAGGCGGAAACTCACCAACGTGGAAATGGGGTTTCCGGGCAGGCTGATTACCGGCGTGCCGTCGAATGCGGCGATGCCCTGCGGGCCACCGGGTTGCTGGTCCACATGGCCGAACCAGCCATCGAGTACCTGGCGGACTACTTCAAATTTCCCGGCGGAAATTCCGCCTGAGGTAATGATGGCGTCCGGGTGGTGGTGCGCGATGGCTTCCGTGAAAGCGCGCTCTAGGGCCTGTGGGTCATCGTCGGTAGTGATACACCCGGCGACGTCGATGCCGGCGCGGCGGGCCATCGCCGTCAAGAGTGGCGCATTGGCATCCGGAATGGCGGCGCTGCCGTGGCCGATTTCCGCGCCGCCGGTGCAGATGAGGATGCGGGCGGGGCGGTAGACCTCTACTTCGGCGATTCCTTGGGAGGCGAGGGCGGCCAAGCGCACAGGGGTGAGTTTATCGCCGCGGGCGGCAAGGAGGGCGCCTTCTTCCAGGTCCGAGCCGGTGCGGCGGATGAATTGGCCTGGCGAGGTCTCTGGCACGGTGATGCGGCCGCCCGGGGAGAGGAATTCTTGTGGTTCGCAGCGCTCGATGGGCACGATGGCTGCAGTTCCTTCCGGCACCTTGGCGCCGGTCATGATGGGGCAGGCGCTGGCAAGTGGGCCGTCGAGTACCTGGGAGGGCTCAGTGCCGGCCGCGATGGTGGGGCCCACCGGATAGGCCCCGGCCGCACACTGCGGGAGGGCGTAGCCATCCATCTGGGAGTTATCAAAGCGAGGGGAGGGGAACCCGGCGTGGATATCCGCAGCCAGAACCATATCCTGCGCCTGGGTGAGGGGCACGGTGATGGCTTGGCGTGCGGGCAGGGCCGCGGCGACCTCGCGCGCGTGAGTCTCGGGTGTGCGCATGGCGGCTAGTTTACCCGCGGTCTCGACATGGCACGGGCGTGCGGGGCATAGTGGAGGGCATGTTGACCGTTCACTATTTCGCCGCTGCCCGCGCCGCCGCGGGCGTGGCTTCTGATCAGGTAGAAGCCCCTGCCACCTTGGGTGATCTGGTGGCACAGCTGGGCAGGGAGCATACCGGCACCACCGAGACCGGCATGAGCCTGAAAGAGGTCTTGGGACGCTGTAGCTTTCTTATCGACGGCGCCGGGAACACCGCCATGGATTCCCCACTGGCTGGCGTCACCCGGGTGGACGTCCTGCCGCCGTTTGCGGGCGGCTAATCGCGCTGCCGCAGCGGGCTAGTAAAGAAGTTGATGACGCTGCTGACGATGGACAGCACGATGGCGCCGATGATCGCGGCGCCCCAGGAGTCGATGACGAGGTGGCCGATTCCCAGGTCCAGGGAATTGAGCGCCCACTCCACGATGATGAGCGCGGCGCCGTTGATGACGAGGGAGAAAAGTCCGAGCGTCAGGCAGGTCAGCGGCGCGCCGAGGACGCGCAGGACCGGCATGACCACGGCATTAATAATGATGAAGACGATGGCGACGGCGATGAAATTGCCGGTCTCTGCTGGGGTGATGGTGATGCCGGGAATGACGGCAACTACCGCCCACAGCGCCACCGCGATGGCAAAGACATTCAGGGCGAAGTTAATGAGCGAGCGCATTTAGCCTCCTATGGTTGCGTTCCACGCCTGCAGTAGGGTATCAGTTTCTTCCTCAGTGGTCACGGTAATGCGTATGCCTTCGCTAAACGCGCGCACGAGCACGCCGCGTTCGGCCAGGCGAGCGGCCACTTCCTGCGGGGTACCAAGGCGGGCCAGATTCGCGGCCGGCAGCCAGACATGGTTTGCCTCGGAATGCGGCACTCCCCAGTCCTGCAAGGCTTCTTCCAAGCGCTCGCGCTGGGCGACGGCCTCATCAGTGTGCTCCCGCAGCGAATCCTGCGCCGCCAGTGCCGCGCGCGCACCAACCTGCGCCACGGTGCTGGCGGAGAAGGGGATGGCCACCTTATTGAGGGCCTCAATAATATTTTCCGGGCCAAAGGCATAACCGATGCGCACCCCGGCCAGGCCATAAGCCTTTGAGAAGGTGCGCAGGCACACCAGATTCGGATAGGTGCCCACCAGCTCTGTACCCAACGGAATGTTGGTGGCACGGTTGTATTCGATATAGGCCTCGTCGAGGGCGACGAGGACGTCGGCAGGCACGGCATCCATGAAGGCGGCGAACTCGTCCTTGGTCACCGTGGTGCCGGACGGGTTATTGGGGTTGCACACGAAGATAAGCCGGGTCTTGTCCGTAATCTTCTGCGCCATGGCCGGCAGATCCACGCGCTGGTCTGCACCTAGCGGAACCGGGATGGGGTGGGCGCCGACTACTTGGGCGAAGATGGGATAGGCCTCGAAGGAGCGCCACGGGAAGAGGACTTCTTCACCAGGGGTAGCGGCAATTTCCACCAACTGTTGGCACAGCGCGGACGATCCGGTGCCCACCGCTACTTGCTCATAATCCACACCCAGGTGCGCGGCGAGGTCCTCGCGCAGCGCGGTGGCTGCGATATCCGGGTAACGGTTAGCCTTCGTCACGGCCTCCGCCATGGCCGCGGCCGCCTCCGGCAGCGGCGGGTGCGCCGCCTCGTTGGAGGAGAGCTTGAGCGCATCATCGTTGCGCGCACCGGCGACGTAGGCGGGGATGGCTTTCAGGTCTGGGCGAATCATGCCTCCCACTTTAGGGCCTGCGTCTTTGCTGCGGGCGCGAAAGCAGGGGGCTAGTTTGGCAGCGGCGGGGCAGGCAGGTATTCTCAAACGAGGTTCCTTGTGAACCGTGGAGATGTGCCAGAGCGGCCGAATGGGGCTCCCTGCTAAGGAGTTGACCCTTCTGGGGTCCGGAGGTTCGAATCCTCTCATCTCCGCCATCTAATCCCGAGCGTGCGCGCTCGGGATTTTTTAATTCGCGTTTTCTATTCTCGTCGGCTCCGTGCAGCGGAGAAATCTGCTATTTGCGCTGGTACTTGGCGCAGCGGCGGAAGAGCGTGAGCATGCCAACGCCGAAGATGAAGCTTCCGGTAAAAGCCGCAGCGCGTAGGGAAGTGACCTCGTGGAAGAGGGCAGGCACCATGAGAATGGCGATAACAGAGCTAATGACTCCTAGGGCGAGGAAAGTAATCGTCACGATAGGTCCCGGTGTGGATTGCTGCGGCATGGGGGTCAGTCCTTTCATCACTCAATTCTGATGAAAATAACTCTAGGTTGCCCTCTTAAGAGCCGCAATAGGAAATTCCCAAGAGACTAAGCGGGGCCTTAGGATTCTAGGGCAGGAAAGACCTCGTCACGCAAGAGATGGGCGAGCTCGCGATCCGGGTTGGTCGGGTCTACCCACGCGATTTCGGCAATTTCTGCGGCAGCGCGGGCAAGGACGGGGCGCGGATAGGTAAAGATGCGTCCGCGCACGGTTTCTCCGGGTTCGTTGGCGGCCGGCGCGTCGAAGGTTCCGAGCGGGGAAAGCTCCGGGAGACGGACCTCCACACCGATTTCCTCTGCGACCTCGCGGGCTGCGGCCTGTGCGGGGGTTTCGCCAGCCTCAAGCTTGCCTCCAGGTAACTGGAACTTGGTGGAGGATTCCTTGCGTACGGTGAGAACATGCCCCAAGGAATTGCGGAAAACTACGGCAGCAACTTCAATCATGGGCCCGACTATAACCTCGCGGCGTGCAGGCGGTGAACTTAGATGTGGTGCCTGGTGGTGCTCCTTAATTCATGAAGCGGGGCACCCAGTCGCGTTCAGCTACGGTAAGGGCGGCGGCAATCTGTTCGTGGGTTAAGCCATGGCCGATGGTGCCGGAATCGATCGGGGCGCCGTCTATCACCGCGTAGAGGGTCCAGCCATTATTATGTTCAAAATCCACGCGTAGCTCATCCGGGTGGCCAGCTAGGCAGGTGCCGGAGCTTTCCAATTGAGCGGGACTCGGCAGGCCCGTGGCGCTCAGGCCTTCTACTATGTCGGTGCCGCCATCGGGGCGCAGCACCATGAGGCAGGTGCTGTACATATAGGTGGTCTTGCCGTTGCTGGTTTCGGAACCGCGTTTGACCAGGTTTCCTACTAGGGCCGGGTAGAAGACCAGCCAGTTATTATCCCAGGCCTGCTGGATTCGCTTGCGGTACGACAATGCGCGGCGGATACCCCAGATAGCTGCACAAAGGATTATCCCGAGCAAGGAGAATCCAATAAGGGGCGCACGGGCAGCCAGCAGCACCAGAGGAAAAGCGGAGGTGAGGATGCCAGTTAGCCCGAAGACCATCCCTACGACCATAAAGAGGGATAGGGAGGCATTGCGTCCGGGCGCCGGACCGGCGGCGGCAATGGCCTCACGCAGGGCCGAGCGCTTGGGGTGTGGGTGTGGTTTGTGTACGCCCGCGATGCGGGCGGCACGCGCGAAGCGCAGGCCCGGCGAGGTATCGAATTGCAGGGGGCTTTGGGGCAGGTACATAGCGAGGTGCTCCTTCGCGTAGGGGCTGGCCTGCACTGTTGAGAATACGGGAGGATGCTGCGCAGTGCGCCTTTATTGGGACTCAAACCGAAAATGAATATAAGGTGGTGGACATGAGTGACTCGAGGTTTCCCCGCTCGGTGTTTGCGGTTGGCACCGACCCTGATCCGCGTTTCACGCTCGCTAATGAGCGCACGTTCTTGGCGTGGATCCGCACCTCCCTGGCGTTGATTGCTGGCGGCGTGGCACTCGAGGCCTTTGACGTTCCCCTGCCGGCCGAATTGCGCTCTGCGGTGTCGGTATTCATGCTGGTCGTCGCCATTATTCTGCCGCTAGTGGCGTGGGTGCATTGGAAGCAGTCTGAACGCGCGATGCGTGAGGAACGCCCGTTGCCCTTTAGCTTTGCCATCCCGGTGCTCGTCGTGGCGATTATGGTGGTAGCGGGCGCGCTAGTAGTGGGCGAGTTTCTTGGCTAGCCCACTATTTGATCCCGGCCTGCAGCCCGAACGCACCCGCCTATCGTGGCAGCGCACCCTTTTGGCGTTGTCCTTGGTGGTGCTGGGGGTAATGCGGGCGGTGAGCGTGCACGTCTTCTTGCCACTAGTCTTCCTAGCCGCCGGTGTTGTGGCGTTGGCCTTAGCGGTGTGGCAGCGTGCCGCGCTTGTCGACGCCGCCTTATCCACCCACCGTTCCCTCCCCCACGCCATCATCCTTGCGAGCACCGCGGGGCTCGTGTCCTTGCTGGCTGCCTTCGCACTGTGGGGGCTCTTCTTCTAGGTTTTCACCCGGCTCGGGGAGCCGTGGCGCTGTATATTATGCCTATGCCTAAATCCCTATCTCTCCCTCTTG
>CALLKG010000140.1:0-7036 GCA_938008395.1 Corynebacterium tuberculostearicum | reverse complement strand
ACTGATAAACTCAACCGAAACATAGGAAGTGTTTCCACGACCACTAGAATCCGCCGCGCAATTGGGCATTAAAAAATCCCCTTGCACCCACAGTGGGGCGCAAGGGGAAGCCGGCGCGCAGCGCGCTAGTACTAGCGACGCTCCTTGATGCGAGCCTTCTTGCCGCGCAGATCGCGCAGGTAGTAGAGCTTCGCACGGCGGACGCGGCCACGGCGGGAGACCTTGATGGACTCCAGGTTCGGGGAGTGAACCGGGAAGGTACGCTCAACGCCGATACCGAAGGAGACCTTACGAACGGTGAAGGTCTCACGGATGCCGGAGCCCTGGCGACGGATGCAGATGCCCTTGAAGAGCTGTGCACGCTCGTTGTTGCCCTCGATAACCTTTACGTTAACGTCGAGGGTATCGCCTGGGCGGAAGGACGGGATATCGTCGCGCAGCTGTGCTGCATCGACCTTGTCAATAATGTTGGACATGCCAATATTCCTTTTCAGTTTGGGACAGAGGACCCTAGCGGCGTACTGCCTAACCGGTTCGTGCCCGTTACATAGAACGGTGCACTATTTTTCCACATACGCCAGCCGGAACCAAATTCTCATATCGCAAGCTTGCTTGCTCTGCCCAAGGTTCCTCACCGCAGTGCAAGGAACCTAGAAACCTGCCTTCTTCAGGGCATCGGCCATGGCTCCGCCACCGCCGGTGCCGCTTGGTCCACCCGTGCGACCGCGCGAACCGCCCCGGGATCCGCGTCCAGACTTGTGGCCGGAGCGCTTTCCTTCTCCCCTGCCGCCGGACTTGGCGGAACCGCGTGGGGAATCACCGCTGCGTTTGGGAGCCGGCTGCCCCGGTTCATCATCCAAACGGAGTGAGAGGCCGATGCGCTGGCGCTCCACATCAACCTCCATGACCTTCACCTTGACCACCTGGCCAGAGCGCACGACCTCGTGCGGATCGGAGACAAACTTGTGGCTCATGGCAGAAACGTGGACGAGGCCATCCTGATGGACTCCGACATCCACGAAGGCGCCAAATGCCGCCACGTTGGTCACCGTGCCCTCAAGAATCATGCCCGGGGTGAGATCGGAGACCTTATGTACGCCTTCTTTAAAGGTGGCGGTCTTGAACTCAGGGCGCGGGTCACGTCCGGGTTTATCCAGCTCGGCGATGATATCGGTCACCGTAGGAATGCCGAAAGTCTCGTCTGCAAAGTCTGCTGGCGCCAGCGTGCTGAGTACGCGGGTGTTGCCAATAAGTTCAGAAATACCCAGGCCCGTCTTCTCCGCGATGCGGGAGACGACAGGATAGGCCTCTGGGTGCACGGCAGAGGAATCCAGCGGATCGGTGCCGCCGTTAATGCGGAGGAAGCCTGCAGACTGCTCGAAGGCCTTAGGCCCCAGACGCGGTACCTTCTTCAGTTCCTTGCGGGAAGCAAAAGAACCGTGTTCATTGCGGTAGGCCACAATATTGGTGGCGATAGTGGAATTGACGCCCGCTACGCGCTCAAGCAGCGGGACGGAAGCGGTATTGAGATCTACGCCCACGCCGTTTACCGCACTTTCCACGACGCCATCGAGGGTGCGGGCGAGCGCCGTCTGGTTAACGTCGTGCTGGTACTGCCCCACACCAATGGCCTTCGGATCGATCTTGACCAACTCAGCCAAAGGATCCTGCAAGCGGCGAGCGATGGAAACCGCGCCGCGCAGTGAGACATCCATGTCGGGAAATTCCTCCGCCGCAAGCGGCGAGGCGGAATAGACCGAGGCGCCGGACTCGGAAACCACGACGGGCGTGGGTCGCTGGCCGCCGGCCTGTTTAATTAGGTCCGCAATTTCCTGAGCAAGCTTCTCGGTCTCGCGGGAGGCGGTGCCGTTGCCGATGGCCATAAGATCTACAGAATGCTTGGCACACAGGGTCGACAGCGTCTGAACTGCTTGACTCCACTGGTTCTGCGGCTGATGCGGGTAGACAATGGCGGTGTCGAGCACCTTGCCGGTTTTGTCCACTACCGCACACTTCACACCATTGCGGTACCCCGGATCCAAGCCGATGGTGGCACGCTGGCCAGCAGGTGCCGCGAGCAGCACGTCGCGCAAGTTGGTGGCAAAGATCTTCAGCGCGCCTTCCTCCGCAATCTCTTTCAGCCGCATGCGAACGTCCAGGCTGGAGGAAATATAGAGCTTGGTGCGCCAGCCCCAATGGACGGCGTCGGCAAGCCACTTGGAGGAGCGATCCAGCTCGAAGCGGGAGGCGATTACATCCTCGTAATCGGCGTCATCGCCGGCATCTAGTTGCAGCTGCAGCACTCCCTCATTCTCGCCACGCAGCAGCGCCAAGATGCGGTGCGAAGGCAGCTTGTGGAAGGGCTCGTTGAAATCGAAGTAATCCTTAAACTTCGCACCTTCGGCTTCCTTGCCCTCAACAACGTGGGCGCCCATGGAGCCTTCAGTGAACATACGCTCGCGTACTTCACCCACCAGATCCGCGTCGAGCGCGAAGCGGTCCACCAAGATGGCCCGGGCGCCGTCGAGGGCCTTCTTGGTGTCTTCAAAGCCCTCGGTGATAAAGGCCTGTGCCAACTCTTCTGGAGTGGCGTTGGGATCCGCAATGAGCTTATCGGTCAGCTCCTCAAGGCCGGCTTCGCGGGCAATATCGGCCTTGGTTTTGCGGCGCTTCTTATACGGCAGATACAAATCTTCTAGGCGCGCTTTGGTCTCGCAGGCAAGGATTTGTTCCTTGAGGGCGTCGCTAAGCTTGCCCTGCTCTTCAATCGCCGCAAGGATGGTCTCCTTGCGCTCCTGTAGTTCCTTTAGATAGTTCGCGCGCTCTTCAATGGTGCGCAGCTGGGAGTCATCCAGCCCACCGGTGGCCTCCTTGCGGTAGCGGGCGATAAAGGGCACTGTATTGCCCTCCGCAAGCAGCTGCAACGCGGTAGAAACCTGCGATTCCTTGACGTTGAGCTCGGCGGCGATAGTGGCCGCAATATTCACGTGGTCTCCTCACTCTTTCTCGAGGTTTGGGATTAGACCCACCCAATTTACCGCACGACCCCTCTACCGCCTTCGCTTGCCGACGCCCCCTTCAACGCAAAACCCCCTTTCCGGAAAGGAAAGGAGGAAGGTGCGCCGCAGGCCTAGTGGATAACCACGCGGGCTCTATCGCCGCCGGTGCAAGTAACCCGGGCGGAACTACCGGAGCAGTACATGGTGTAGGTACCACCGGTGGTCGGCGAATGGACACTCAAGGTGACGTTGGTGCCGCCGCCTGCAACCCAGTTATTCATAAAAGCGGTATAGACGTTGCGAGCAAAAGGACTGGAAGTCGGTCCAGTCGCATAATAGTTAGGGAAATCACCCCAGGAATGTCCATTGCTAGAGCCAGCGGAACCAGCCTGTGCCGGCGCTGGTGCTGGGGCATCCTTGGTCTTAGTCACCGTGACCGGGCTGGAGTCTTCATCCTTATCGTCCGCATCGTCCTTGGACGAGGAACCGGATTGCTTGTTAGAGCCGGAGCCGCTATTCGCATCCGCCTGCTGGAATTGACTATCGGCAGCAGCGCTGGTCGATGCATCATCCTTGTTATTGGTCACGAACATGATAACCATGGCGGCCACCGCGATGATCGCCACAATTGCTGCGATAATTGCGGCGATGGTGGCGCCGCCTACGCCACCGCTTTGCTGCGGCTGGGAATAATACTGCTGATTGTACTGAGGCGGCTGCTGGTTATATCCACCGTAGTTATTGCCATTGGGAGCCGTCATAATTCAGGGACCACCTTGGGAATAGGAATCTAGAGGGAATGTCCCCTTCACTATAACCTTAGAAGGCATATGCGCTGCAGTTTAGGCATGAAAAAGCGCTAAATAATTGTCTAGATTCCGCTTATAACCCAGAATCCGCCCGCCACACCGCCGGGGCACCAAGCCCCATCTCCGTAAAACCGATTTCCGCACTGCCCACCCACGAGGCTGCCGGCGGCAAGCAGTCTGCTACCAAGGAAGCCACTGCGGCCAGCGGCTGCGTGGCCTCTCCATTTACGATGAGCCGCCACACCGGAATTCCTTGTGGCCACTGGCCGAATCTGAAGCGATATTCCTGCGCTAGCGGGCTGCTTTCAGTGCACTCCTCCGCTACCAGGAGAGCGAAAATGCTTAGCGGCTCAAAGCCCCGTGCCCGCAGCGTCTCTGGCAAAGCTTCGATGCTATTCTCCCACTTCTTGGGCTCTATGAGCACGGAAAGATCGGCGCTTACCTCCATTAGCCTTCGCCCTCTGCGTGAGCTTCTTGTTTCAACTCCGCGATAAAGGCCCTGTCCTTCTTATCGAGCTCAGCCGTCTCCAAGAGTTCGGGGCGACGCTGCCACGTGCGCAGCAATGCCTGTTCCCTCCGCCATTTGTCTACCAAACCGTGGTTTCCCGAGGTGAGTACGTCCGGCACGGCTAGACCACGCCACTCTCGCGGCTTGGTATAGCTCGGGCCTTCCAATAGACCATCAGAAAAGGAATCTTCCTCATGAGAGCGCTTATTTCCCAGCACACCAGGGATGAGTCGCACTACTGCCTCTGCAATCACCAACGTTGCCACTTCCCCACCGATCAACACATAATCGCCGATGGACACCTCGCGCACACGGTAGCGCCGAGCGGCGTCATCCACCACGCGCTGATCGATGCCCTCATAACGCCCGCAGGCAAAAACAATGTGCTCCTCATTGGACCACGCCCGCGCATCTGCTTGGCTAAACGGTTTTCCCGTCGGCGTCGGCACGATAAGCAGTGGAAGGTCGCTATCCTCATCGGCCGTGGCATCAACCGCATAGGCTTGCGCCTCAACCCCTTCTAATTCATCGTGGCGCGGACGGTTTAGGTGTGGCAACGCAGACTCTAGATTGGGCGCACTTTCCCGCGTGGCGACGCTATCGAGCGCCGGCCCCCAAACTTCTGGCTTCATAACCATGCCGGGGCCACCACCGAACGGCGAGTCATCGACAGACTTATGCGCATCCGTAGCCCACTGCCGCAGATCGTGCACACCTACTTCAAGGCGACCTTGTTCAATGGCCTTCCCCAAAAGCGCATGCCGCAACGGGTCCAGGTACTCCGGAAAAATGGTGATGACGTCGAGCCTCATAGGTCAAGCAATCCTTCCGGCGGATCGATGGTGCACGTTCCAGCCTCTAGGTTCACCTCAGGAACAATGGCATGCACGAAGGGAATGAGCGCCTCCTTGTTGTTGTCGAGTTTTATCTCCAACAAATCTTGGCTTCCGCCGTGGATGACCGATGTGACCTCACCGATCTCCTCGCCTTCCAGAAGTACGCGAAGCCCTTCCAGCTCGTGGTCATAAAAACCATCATCATCACTGTCAAGCGGAGCGGCAAAGAACTTGGTACCGCGGAGGCTATCCGCCACGGTACGGTCTTTGATCTCTTCGAAGGTAACGAGCAGCCTTCCCTTATGGCTCCGGACCGCCTTGATAGTTAGTGTGTGCTCCTTCTTGCCCTGCGTGCCATGAAGAACTTCCCCTACCGCAAAGCGCACCTCCGGTTCATCCGTAGTGGCCTCGACTACGACTTCACCTTTCACGCCGTGCGATTTAATCACGCGACCAATCATCAATTCCATAGCGGAAAGTCTACAACACAGACCTCTTTGCCCTTGTCAGTCATGAATTTTGGCGCTTTGGAAAGTAAACCCAGATTTTGAGTATTGTTGCCGTTAAAGTGGGCTTATGAGCGATCTACCGACCAACTCCCCGGACACGTTTGGCGCGGCTTCTCATTCAGGCGAGGATTCCGTAATGTCCGCGCTAAACCTGCTGGACATCGCGCCTGATACCGATCCGCACCGCCCGCGCCCGGGCGTACAGCGCGTCTTGAGCGCCGATGGTGCCAACCTCATTCTCTTTAGCTTTGCGCCTGGACAGTCCCTGCCCAACCATAAGGCCGCACATCCCATCACCGTGCAGGCGCTGCGCGGTGAGCTTAACTTCAGCTACGGCAGTGAAACCATCCCGCTCACCCCCGGCTCTATCGTGCACCTTCCTGCATATGAGGTGCATAAAGTCGAGGCCACGCCGGAGAGCGGCGACCCTTCTACCCCCGCAATTTTGCTGCTCACCATGCTAACCAAATAATTTATATGCACATAAGTTTTGGTGATAAAATGAGTTTTATGGAAACGCACAATAAGCCTTACCATCATGGAAACCTCCACGATGAGCTGCTCCGTATCGCTGTTCAACTAGGCAAAAGAAGCGGCCCCGACGCAATTACCGTTCGTGCGGTAACCCGCGAAGCAGGAGTGTCCCCTACCTCCGCATACCGCCACTTCAAGGACCAAGAAGAACTGCACGATAAGGTCGCTGAACTTGCCACCGATGAGTTGGTGCGGCGTTTACACGAGACTACCGAGACTGCAGAGGGTCTAGATTTTCCAGAGCACCTAATGCAGATTGGTTACGCTTACCTCGAGTTTGCCTTGGATGAGACCAATTTCTTCCGCTGCATGCTGGAGTGGAAGGCACTGCGTTTCATGCTTGGCGTCGATCCCAATACGGAAGATGATCCGAAGATGGATCACCTACAGCAGATTCGCGATTTCTTTGCCCTGTTGTCCCGCCACGCCGAAGCACTGGACAATACCACTGAGCCTACGTATTTCCTGCAAAATGCTCTGCTGGCCTGGTCGGCTATTCATGGATTTACCGTGCTTGCCATCAACGGCCCTATGTCGCAGCTTCCACGCGAGCAGATCCTCGAGCTTTTCACACCGGTTGTTGCAGGCGCCCTGCGCGGCATGGACTTTAAGGATCCCTCTAACGTCTACAGCCGCTATTCCAACTACAAGCCACAGAACTAAGGGCGAACTGGCCTATCCCCGACATGGATGACGCACGTTTCCTAGCGCGTCACTGCCAGTAGCGACCGCGCACGCAGCCCCGTCAAGGACTAGAATGCGCGGTCGCTATCGTGTGCCAGCGTTCTGGCGGATTCTAGGGGTCGTTGCAACGATGATGGTTAGTTTGGTTTGATGCTAC
>CALLKG010000139.1:0-2253 GCA_938008395.1 Corynebacterium tuberculostearicum | reverse complement strand
CGGCTTCCCCCACGTCGTCTCCTTGCGCGGCGGCATCAATTCCTGGCTCGAGCAGGCTTAATCCGCAGCAGGAGGATAGCTGTTTTGAGTAACTAACGCTCAATTGAGAGTGTCTCAGAAACAACAAAAGGCGAATGTCTTAGGAAAAATTGCATAGCTTGTCTCTGTGCCAGCATCGGCCCTAAAATCTAAGTCTGTGATTAGAGTAGTCGAATCTGACTAGTCCGTTTTTGAGAATGTCAGGGAGTTTATGTGTGAAGCACATTCTAGATCAGAACCACACACAAACTCCCTGACGCTCTCTTAGAGCACACGCAGCAGTAAGTACCAGAACGGAAAAGTAGGTGACCTACTCTCCCAATTAGTTGCGGTACCACAAGAATCAGAGAAGAGGGCTCCTTCATAGGGTTTGGCACCTTCTAAAGAACCCCTTGTGAAGAGTCCTAGGATTTCCGTTCAGCAAGAATGTGAGAAGCGAGTCTGTATGGTTCAATCTGGGAGGGCCAGGCTGGCAGATCCCCTGTCGGGGACCATGCAACAACCCATGATTCGCGTTCGCGTTCTGAGCTTCCGCCGTGACCGCCCTCATCGATGTGGCCGTGGTCGGTAGTGACGACAACGAGCCAATCTTCACCACGTTCTGTGGCACGTTTAGTTACAGCATCCACGAGCCGTTCGACATGCTGATCAACGGATCTAATAGCATCACGATATTCATCTCCTGTTAAGCCATAAACATGTCCGGCATCATCAACACTGCAGCAATACGTAAAACCAACATCGAAGCTCCCACCATGGATTGCGGCGAGAGTGAAATCCGTAATTTCAGCATCGATCCGTTCGTAGCCGTAGGTCTCACCGTCGCGGACTATGACACGGTGAAGCCCGGCGTATTGTTGCTCGATTCGAGGATGAATAATGGGGCCAAGCCCACTGGGGTCTACGAGGACAGGCCAGCCTGCTGCAGCGAAAGTCCGAGTCGACTGGTCCTGGTAGAAGGCTTGCGAAAGGAAGTCAGGACGGCTCCATGTTCTTCCACCTACGCAGGTATTGTCCCTAAGCCCGTGCTGTTCATGGGTGGATCCGGTGAGAATGCTTGCCCAGCCCGGCGCGGATATCGTCGTTACCTCCATCTGCATGGAATGCCAGCTTCCTTCGTCAGCGAGTTTCTGAAGTGTTGAGCCAACTTCAGGTTCGGCAGCAATATCCCAGCGAACGCCGTCCAAACCAATAAGTAGGATCCGACGATCCGAATCTACGGATTCGGGTGTTGCCGTGTTGCCCGGGTTACGCATTAGCGCTCCTTTGCTTGTTGAAGGATTGCGCCTCAGATACCTCGTCAGTGGTTGCGCTATCGACTACAGCATCGTAACGCAAAGTTTCCAGCCTGACCTGGCTTCCAGTGGGAAATTCACTTGCTTCGCGGTCGGACATATCGACACGAATCACAGTGCTGCCAGGGCCTGTAAGCATAACCGAGGTGAAAATTCCGCGGAGCTGCTTGTTAAGGACTCGATACTGGCCTTTGGGATCGGAGGTGATGCGAAGGTCTTCGGGACGAATGAGGCAAGCCAAAATATTTCCGTCCTGCGCATCTATCTCTGTATTGACAACTTCGACGCGGGTGCCAAGTACATCGACAGAACCCGCATTATACACCCCACAGATACGATTAACGACGCCGACGAATTGAGAAATAAACGGCGAACGAGGATGGTGGTAAAGCTCTGAGGGCGAGCCAATCTGCTCAATCACGCCGTTATTCATGACACCAATGCGATCCGCCATGACGAGGGCTTCCTCCTGGTCGTGAGTGACCAAGAGGGTAGAAATGCCCTCTGAAAGCTGGATACGCCGAATTTCATCACGCAATTGGGTTCGCACCTTCGCATCGAGAGCCGAAAGAGGCTCGTCGAGGAGCAGAAGCTGCGGTTCGATTGCTAAGGCTCGGGCAAGAGCAACACGCTGTTGCTGACCCCCTGACATTTGACCCGGAAACTTGGTCGTATGCTCCGACAACCCAACGAGCTCCAATAGTTCACCGGCACGGTTGCGGCGATCGATCTTGTTTCGCCCTTTAATCTTGAGACCATAAGCGACATTGTCAATTGCATCGAGGTGTGGAAACAACGAATAAGCCTGGAAAACAATGCCCATGTTGCGTCGGCGAGTAGGCAAATAGGAAATATCATCGCCATCAATGCACACGGACCCTTCGTTGGCATGCTCAAGACCGGCGAGAATCTTCAGTGT
>CALLKG010000138.1:0-2781 GCA_938008395.1 Corynebacterium tuberculostearicum | reverse complement strand
CACCAGGGTTGACGCGGAAGTGCGGCGAGCCAGGATTGGCCTTGAGCGTTGCGTGCGTCGGCGGGTTTGAAGCGACATGGTCGGGGCGGCGGGACTCCATGCGACGGCGTAGCTCAGGCACAACTTGGGTACCGAGGAACTCTATCTGCTGGAGCACCACCTCCTGTGGCAAACCAGCGTGGTCAATGAGGAAGAGCTGACGCTGATAGTCACCGACCCAATCTGCGAATTGCATCGTGCGATCGATGACCTGTTCTACGGTGCCGACCGTCAGCGGCGTTTGCGCGGTGAAATCCTCCAGTGAGGGGCCGTGGCCGTAGACGGGCGCATTGTCGAAATAAGGGCGGAAGAAGTCTTTAGCCTGCTGCTCGGTTTCGCCGATGAACACCTGGCCGCCAAGTCCCACGATTGCCTGGTCGGCGCGGCCGTGGCCGTAAGCCTCGAAGCGACGGCGGTAGATGCTGACCATCTTTGCCGTGTGCTCCTTGTTCCAGAAGATGTTGTTGTGGAAGAAGCCATCGCCGTAATAGGCAGCCTGCTCGGCGATTTGCACGGAGCGGATAGAACCGTGCCATACGAAAGGCGGGACGTCGTCAAGCGGGGCAGGCGTGGACGTATAACCCTGCAGGGCAGTGCGGTACTTGCCGGACCAGTTGACCACTGGCTCACGCCATAGGCGGCGCAACAGGTGGTAATTCTCAACCGCCAGCGGGATGCCTTCGCGAATGTCTTTGCCAAACCATGGGTAAACCGGGCCGGTGTTGCCGCGGCCCATCATGAGGTCTACGCGCCCGCCAGACAGGTGCTGTAAGAAGGCGTAATCCTCAGCAATCTTCACCGGATCGTTGGTGGTAATTAGCGTTGTCGAAGTCGAAAGCAGCAGGTTCTTGGTTTGTGCTGCGATGTAGGCCAAGTGAGTAGTTGGGGAGGAAGGCACGAATGGCGGATTATGGTGCTCGCCCGTGGCAAAAACATCGAGGCCTACCTCCTCGGCCTTGAGCGCAATTTCCGTCATATTGCGGATACGTTCGGCTTCACTAGGCGTGATGCCGCTAGTTGGGTCGGTGGTGACATCACCGATGGTGAAGATGCCGAATTGCATATGAAGTCCTTAAGGTGTGTTCGCCAACGAGTGTATATGACGTGTCAACATGAAGGGGGGTGAGCTTTATTCCCACTCCAGCGCATCGACCAAAACTGCGAGGTCAGTGGGAGTGGCGATGCCCAGTGGGCGCTTATTCTTTGCGCCATCTTCTGTAAAGATTAGCGCGCAAGGATGCGTACCGTCCTTGGCCAATTCGGTCAGGGCATCGAGTGCTTCTTGTGCAGTGGCTGTGCGGGGAAGGAAAGCAGCACGGTCACCTGCTTCGGCGTATTTCAAAACCTTGCCAACTGCCACGCTGATCACGTGATTGTCGTCAGCTAAATCAGCGGCAATCCAGCGGGCTACTACGTTAGTTGTCAACAAATTCGCGTAGTTCTCACCGCTATATACCGGAATCTGGGAATAATCGTTGTGTGCGATCAGCTTCAGCGCTTGGCGAATATCGGCATCGGCTTCCAGCGTTACAACTTCGGAGGAACCGAGTACGGCGAGCGCGTTGGGCGGCGAAGTTAACAATTCGCGCAGCTTTTCCAATTGCTCCACCACCCTGGGGTGCGGAGAGGCCAGTGGCTCGTCGTCGTAGTAGCGTCCGTGAGCTATGGCATTGCGGAGATTACCGAAGTCTTTCAGCATCTCTGTTTGGCGTTTATTAAGCATGTGTTTCTCGTGCGCGCGGTCGACTATCCACCAGAAGGAATCCGAGTTCTTGGCATTGATAGCTTGGCGGAGGAATTGCTCAATGTCGTTGAAAGCAGCAAAAAAGCGCGCCGGGGTGTTCTGGTCCATAGAAGACCAGTCTAAGAAACCACGAGGCGCGCTGCAGTGAGAGAGTTAGAACAGGACGCGGGGAGGACAGAAACGGTGATGGCGGCAATGCCTGCCGATGCAGGCAACGTAATGACCCGCGCCAGAGCAATCGGTTTCATATGCCCCCAGTTGGCGGCGCGGTTAACAATGCCGACGCCCAGGACGGCACCGATGAGGATGTGCGTCGAGGAAACTGGCAGGCCCAACAAGGAAGCGGCCATAACCATGCCGACAGTGCGCAGCAAGTCTACCGTGTTGTCGTGCAACTCGGTGAAGAATCTACCGCGGCGCCGGCAGCAGCCGCGCCAGAGCGTACAGCTCCGCTCCGGTCACGTAGTACGCGCCGGCACGCATCGCGTGGGGAAACTCGCCCCTGTGGTTCTTGCGGCGAATGGTCCACACCGAGGAATAGCGCCGACGTCCGTCTGGCCGGCGGATCGCAGCCACATCTTCCAGCAAATGCTCATTGGCAGGGGACATCTCACATGTCGCTTTCCCGTTAGGGCCGCCTAGGACGTGGTTGGCGGCGGTCAAACCAGTGGGCAGCGAGAAGTCGGATGCGAGATGGTGGTTGCGTGATTCCCCAGCCTCGGGTTTCCACCCCGGAGCCGAAAGCGAGCCCCAGACTGAGAAGGTCTGGAGCTCGCTTCTTTTGTTTCGGTTAGCGATCGATCGTGTCGCGCCTTCCAGCAGCAAAAACTTCGGTCGTGATGGTTGATTCGTGAATGAGCGCGAGGATTCGATAAGTGCCGACACGGTAGCGCCATTCGCCAGATCGATCACCTGTGAGGCCTTTGCCGAAAGCACGCGGCTCGGCACAGCCTTCGAGCTGTCTCTTATACACATCTGACGCTGCCGACGATCTACTC
>CALLKG010000137.1:0-2788 GCA_938008395.1 Corynebacterium tuberculostearicum | reverse complement strand
GCCTTCCTTGGATGTGGTAGCCGTTTCTCAGGCTCCCTCTCCGGAATCGAACCCTTATTCCCCGTTACCCGTTGCAACCATGGTAGGCCTCTATCCTACCATCGACAGTTGATAGGGCAGATATTTGAATGAAGCACCGCCAGCACGAGGCCATGCGGTCCGAGAAGTTATTATGATTCACCAACAAAGTTGATTTTTATCTAATAAATACACCCCTTCCAGAAGTCGGGGCTTGAATGCATGTATTAGCTCTAGAATTACCACAGTTATCCATGTAGCAAAAACCATCAAATAAACTATAACTGATTTAATGAGCCATTCGCAGTTTCACAGTACAAAGTTGCTTATACTTAGACATGCATGGCTTAATCTTTGAGACAAGCATATGACTACTGGCAGAATCAACCAGGTAACTATCACTGCGAGGACGCCCTTTTCCCTCTTCAAGAGAAAGAAAAACACGTTCCTCTTCCCTTCCACCTTTAGCACTGTGCGCGCTAAGGCTTCCGGTTCGCGTTAGTTTCCATAGATTGAAGCACTTTCTCTTCCAAAGTGCGTCCAGGCTGCGTCCTTACTTTCGGGGCGCCCCCTAGATCTTTCGATCCAAGGTCTAGCCTCCCAAAGTCGTTCGCATGCCTGTCCTTTTCCGCCGGCCTTTGCGTTGCTCTGGTTTCGCGTCAGCTCAGTCACTTGCGCCTCCTCTTGTACAAGAGTACTACGATGACTTGGCTTCACGAACCTTGTTGAGGACTACATCTCAACGGGTCTTTGGTTGTAGGAGCTCCCAATATGGGGCATCAACCACAACTAGACCGCGTCGGCGCGGTTCCTCGATTGTTTCAGTGCTTCCCGTAGGTCTAGCCATCGGCAAGTACATTCACAAGTTTCACCAGTGCGACCTCTGTTCCGACAGAAATCGTTCTAGCTAGGCCGGTGCTCTGGCTCGAAAAGTCATTCAAGCCAAAGCCCCATGCCTTGCGTCTCTTTGTACCCTTGGCGAGCTCAGCTGCGTTAGCAACCGGCTTCTAGCGTAGGTCAAAAAAGACACAGGTCTTTTGGGGTTGAACAAAACTGCACTACTGGGTCTCAAAAATGAGACTTTTCATGCCGCCCAGACTCGCACACCGAAGTGTGCTTGCCTGTTTTGTATTTCACTACTCTCGACTTGTTTGCCGATTTCATGTGGGTAGTCGAATTGTTTCCCTTTTCCACCCACAACGCATTGCGCACTTACACTTGTTCAAAAAAAAAAAAAAACTCCATCCACTGTCGGCCGTGCCCCCCTGAGTGAGTCCCTTCACTTCTTTCTATAGAGTGGGTCCGTGCGAAGCAGATGCTGCTTGCACCCGGCCTCTCTCTCTCTCTCTCTTTCTCCCCTGTACACATCAAAGGAAACATGGGAACATGAATCCGTCGTGCTGACTACCACCTACGCACACACACCCAACCCGTACATACAGCTCACCATCATAGAAAACAAGTCACCAGCGGTTCTTTCCAAAGCAGCAAAAAAAAATATCACATCGCGCACACACGATGCGCGAGGAGGGGAAGAGAGAGACGAGAGAGACGAGAGAGGGAAGAAGGGGAGGGGGGAGAAGCAAAGAAGCAAAATGAAAAAGAGAACTGCAGCAACCAGGATTCCCGCGTGGTCCCCCACCGCAGTACTAACTAGTCGATACCGTGCTTAACTTCGCAGATCGGACGGGATACGGTGCTTTCACGGTTCTGTGGCCGCAGATGGAAGGGTATGTCAAGTTCTCGTACAAAACAGGCCAAAAATGCGGGGAGGGGGGCAGCATGGAGACGGAGAGCATGAGGAGGAAAGGCAGGCAAGAGCACGGGCGTGTATGTTCGGAGATACAAGCCTCCATTCGCGAGACGTACAACCACACACACACACACACAGACCCTGAGCAGCAGGGCGGGAGGCGAGACTGCGCGCTACCTAGCTGTGGTCGCTGTGGTCGCTGTGGATTGTTTGTTCGTCGACGAGTTGACCACCCCGCTGTCCACTAAGGCCAAGTTGTGTGTATACATAGGTATATGAATCCGTATACATTGATGTGTGCCCTCTGGATTTTTTATGCATATGTATATGTATATATATATATATATTGTATATAGATCAGAGCCTATTATATATACTCCATGGGCAAGTAGACTGACGAGAGAGAGAGAGAAATTCGACTCTTGGAGGAGGGGGACGCATAGACAGGCGTGAATGTGTGTGTGCACGGGTGACGTAGAGAGGGGGTAGGGGGGTAAGGTATAGAAGAATGGGAAAGTGGGGAAGGATGTGACCTACCATACACACCTCCATTGCGTAGGATACAGTAGGATGTAGTCGACTAGGTCGACAAATCTTTAGAACACGGGCTTAGCCTCAGCAGATCGTAGCAACGAGGCTACTCTACTGCTTACAGCACCCAGTTCCCATTCAAGTCGTCTGCAAAGGATTTCCCCCCGCGCATGTTTACATTGCAATCAACCACGCTACCCCTTCCGGCTGCACGCGGCTTGTATGGTGTACGAGCAAAGCTCTATTCCAACACTAGGCATGTGCGGGACCAACGTTATCGCTTCTAGCACGGATTCTGGCTTAGAGGCGTTCAGCCATTATCCAGCAGATGATAGCTTCGCACCATTGCCCGATCGGACAGATGCAAATACCAATTATCTGAATCAACGGTTCCTCTCGTACTAAGTTGAATTACTATTGCGATAACCCTCCATCAGTAGGGTAAAACTAACCTGTCTCACGACGGTCTAAACCCAGCTCACGTTC
>CALLKG010000135.1:0-69280 GCA_938008395.1 Corynebacterium tuberculostearicum | reverse complement strand
CGAGATCCTCTCTGGTCTCGTGGGCTCGGAGATGTGTATAAGAGACAGCTTCCTCCTCGCGCAAGCGGCGGCGCTCACGGATTTCGGACCATACGAAGTAGCCCAAGCCCAGCGGGGCCATGATGCCGAAGGCAATCCACTGGTAGCCGTAGGAGAGGTGGTTGCCGCGGTCGAGCTGCGGGATAGGCATGGCGTTGAGCACGCCGGGCTGGTCGGCGGAGAGTTGGATGTAGTCGTGGGCCAAGGGGGCGTCGATAAGCGAGGCAACCTGCTCCGTATGGATAGAGTAGACCTGCTGGTAGCCCTCCCGTTTAATGGGGGCGGACTGGTGCTGAGCCTCATCGGCGCGGATCATTCCGGTTAAAGTCGTTTCGCCAGAAGGGGCGGCGGGAATATCCGGCACAGCGTTGGCCTCGCCGGCCTTGGCCCAGCCGCGGTTAACCAGGATGGTCAGGCCAGAATCGGTGCGGAAGGGAACCAGAGATTGGTAGGACGGACCGGAATCGACCGGGCGCAGGCGCAGCAGCACCTCATCCTGTGGCAGGTAATGGCCGTGCAGGGTGGCACGGAACCACTCATCGTCCTTGATGGCGCCGTTGCCATCCACGAGGTCTTCCACCGGCTGGGGGTCAGCCTCATAGGCGTGGGTGATGAGCTCGTTGCGTTCCACAATGTCATCGTCCTTGCCCAGCTGCCATGGGGCAAGGACGGTAAAAGCAAGGTAGGAAAAAGCCACGACGAACAGCAGCAGTAGAACCCAACCCGGCTTAAGGAACGTCTTTAGCATGGGGCCTAGTCTAGTCGTGGTGAGCGCGAATCCAATCCAGCAGGCCAGGCACGGCGGCCTCGATATTCTTGCGCGTGGTCTCGAAATCCGCTGTGGAACCGTAATAGGGGTCTGCCACGTCCGCGTCCTCCGGGGAGTCGCGGTCGAAGCTGCGCATCAAGCGAATCTTGGCTGGGTCGATGCCGTGCTCAATGAGAGCCTCGCGGTGGCCCTTGTCCATGGCAATGAAGAGATCAGCGTCCATATGCTCGGCGCCCAGCTTTGCCGCGCGGTGGGAACCGCCATCGTGGCCGCCGCGGCGCAGCTCGGCAACCGCGCGCTCGTCCGCGCCCTGGCCCACATGCCAGCCGCCCAGACCGCAGGAATCTACGGTGGCGACGAGGTCTAGCATGTCCTTTTCCATTTCATCGCGCACGATGATTTCTGCCATGGGGGAGCGGCAGATATTGCCGGTGCAGACAAAGACGAGGTAAAGGCCGGAGCGGGTATCGGATTCGGTCATGCGGAAAACCCCTTCGCGCGAATAGTACTGTGGTGCGGAAGATAGGATATAGCAGTACTAACTATTCCATGAAACGAGCATAAAGGAGCACCTCTATGTCCGCTGTGAGCGTGGGCGATGTCCGCCGCGTACTCGATGAGGCCTACCCGCCGCACCTGGCGGAGAAGTGGGACGCCGTGGGGCTTATCTGCGGAGATCCGGCCGCGGAGGTAAAGCGGGTGGCCTTCGCTTTGGACTGCACCCAAGCGGTGGCCGAGCGCGCGGTGGAGCTCGGCGCGGACATGCTCGTGGTCCACCACCCGCTGCTGCTGCGCGGGGTGGAGTCCGTAGCGGCCGATACGCCCAAGGGCAAGGTAGTACACACGCTGGTCAGCAATGGCGTCGCACTCTTTGCGGCCCATACCAACGCGGATAAGGCGCGGCCGGGCGTCAACGACAAGATCGCGGAGCTGGTAGGCATCAATCCCGGCCGGCCCATCGTGCCGGAGCCGCAGGGCGTGGATAAGTGGGGCGTGCACGTGCCGGTCGTTGCGGCCGAGGAGGTAAAGCAGGCGCTTTTCGACGCCGGCGCGGGCCACATCGGCGCCTACTCTCACTGCTCCTTTGATATCGCCGGCACGGGCCAATTCCAGCCGGAGGAGGGCGCTGACCCCACCGAGGGCGAGATCGGCGCGCTGCACCGCGGCGAGGAAATCCGCGTCGAGTTCGTCGCCCCAGCCGCTCTTCGCTCCTCCTTGCTGAAGGCCCTGCATGCCGCCCACCCGTATGAAGTGCCAGCCTATGACATCACGGAAACCGCCGGCCACCAGGACCTGGACAACGCGCTCGGCCTGGGGCGCGTGGGAGAGCTGCCGCAGGAGATGACCCTGGGCGAGTTCACCCAGCAGGTGGCCAACGCCCTGCCGGAGACCGCCTGGGGCATCCGTGCCGCCGGCGATCCGGACCAAAAGGTGCGCACGGTGGCCGTGTCTTCCGGCTCGGGAGATTCCTTCCTCTCCGCGGCCGCGAAGCTAGGCGTGGACGTGTACGTCACCTCGGATCTGCGCCACCACCCGGTGGATGAGCACCTGCGCGCCGGCGGCCCGGCCGTCATCGATACCGCCCACTGGGCCAGCGAATTTCCGTGGACGGCCCAGGCGCGCGATATCGTAGAGGATGCTTTAGAACTGGATACGGAAATTATTAGCCTGCGCACCGACCCGTGGACTATCTCTGCGCACCCAAAGGAGTCATAAGTGAAACTATCGCAAGAACTACAGCCGGTACTGCTGGAGCTGGCCAACCTGGAACGCTCGCAGGGCCATGGCGCTGAGAAGGAACTCCCGGAACAAGCCGAATATGACAAGGCCAAGGAGGAGCACAAGCGCCTGCTCGATGCCTCCGGTTCTGCGCAGATGGCCGTCGATGACATGGAGACCGAAATCCTGCGTATCCAGGCCGATGAGCGCAAGCTGCGCCAGCGCGAGCGCGATGATAAGCGCCAGCTCGGCGCCGCAGTAGACCCAGAAACCCGCAAGGATCTGGAGCACGATCTTTACGCCGCCAAGTCCCGCATCGCAGACCTCATGAGCGAGCTGCAGGAAGCGCATAACGAGGTGCACGCGCTGCGTTCCAATCTGGACGTCCACGGCGCGCGCGTTTCTGATTCCGAGCGCAAGCTGGAAAAGCTGCGCCGCGCAGCCGAGGCGGCTAAGGAAGCGGCCGCCAATCAAGAGGATCCGGCCGTGCGCATCGGCGAGCTGCGCGATCAGCTGCCCGCTGGAGTGCTGAGCGAGTACGATACCCAGCGCGAGGAAAATGGCGTAGGTGCCGCCCAGTTCAAGGCCAACCGCGCCTGCGGCGGCTGCTTCATCGTCTTGCCGCCGGCCGAGCAAAACGCTGTGCGCAACGCTCCGGCCGATGAGCTGCCGCAGTGTGGCGATTGCGGCTCCTACCTGGTGCGCCTGGTCTAATGAAGGTCATCATCTACGCCGATGGCGGCTCCCGCGGCAACCCCGGGGTAGCCGGTTCCGGCACCGTTATCTATGACGGCAGCGGGCAGCGCATCCTGCGCGAAATTGTCTACGTGGTAGGCACCAAGTCCACCAATAACGTCGCTGAGTACAACGGCCTGCTGCGCGGCCTTGAAGCCGCCGCCGAGATGGGCGCTACCGAGGTGGAATTCCACATGGATTCCAAGCTGGTGGTGGAACAAATCAACGGCCGCTGGAAGATTAAGCACCCCGATATGCAGAAGCTGGCCCTGCGCGCCCGCGAATACATCAACGGCTTTTCTTCTTTCAGCCTGGATTGGGTGCCGCGCGCCAAGAATAAGGTGGCAGACGCCCTGTCCAATGACGCCATGGATGCCGCGGCCGCCGGGCACCCGGAAGGCATCGTTGCTAGCGAAGAAGCCGCCGAGCCAGCCCCGGCCGGTGAGCAAGACACCACCGCGCCGCACCCCACCGATTGGCTGGGGGACCGCGGTCCTACCACCCGCTTTATCTTGCTGCGCCACGGGCAGACGGAGATGTCGGCCGCCAAGCAGTACTCCGGCCGTGCCAATCCGGGCCTTACCGAGCTTGGCCAAAAGCAGGCGCTCGCCGCGGCGCAAGCGCTTGCCGATGCCGACTTTGACGCCATCGTCTGCTCGCCCCTGCGCCGCTGCCAAGAGACCGCGGCGGCCGTGGCCAATGGCCGCGATATCGAGGTAGAGACCGTCGAAGGCCTCATCGAGGTGGACTTCGGCGCGTGGGAAGGCAAGACCGCGGCCGAGGCCCACCAGCGCGATCCGGAACTCCACGAGGAGTGGCTGCATGATGCGAGCGTCGCCTGTCCGGGCGGCGAATCGCTGCAGGCGGTCAACCGCCGCGTGCGCACCACCCGCAAGGAGCTCCAAGAGCGCTTTGCGGGCAAGACCGTGCTGGTGGTCAGCCACGTCAACCCGATTAAGTCCTTCATCCGCCAAGCCCTCGATGCGGGCCCTGCCACCTTTGGGCACCTCTTCCTAGACCTGGCTGCCATTTCGCGGGTGGAATTCTGGGAAGGCGGCTCTATGGTGCACGGATTTAACGATGTGGGCCACCTGGCGGGCCTGCGCTAGAATAAGGAACGCGAATGAGCCGGCCGGGTGATCGCGTCGCTTCAAACGGGCAGCCACGTGCTGCCGCGTGGGCGCCGAGGAAAGTCCGGACTCCACAGAGCACGGTGGTTGCTAACGGCAACCCGGGGAAACCCGCGGGCAAGTGCAACAGAAAGTAGACCGCCTTGTGCCTCCACTTGGTTTCGGCCACGTTGGAGCCACAAGGTAAGGGTGAAACGGTGCGTTAAGAGCGCACCAGCACCGTCAGTGATGGCGGTGGCTGGGTAAACCCCACCGGGAGCAAGGCATCACGGCCCCGCCACGTTGCGGGGCCCGATCAGGCGTTTTAAGGCTGCTCGCTCGAGCCTGAAGGTAGCTGCTGGAACCAACTGGCAACGGTTGGTCTAGATGGATGTTCACCGCGCGGTGCTTCTCAGGGAGTGCCGCGGTTAGACAGAATCCGGCTTATAGGCCGACTCATTCGCCCTACTACGTTTATGGTGGTGGGCATGAAGCTCTATGCCGCCCCGCTCGATTTCCGCGCCATTGCCACAGAATTTTCGGTGGCCACCGATTTTCCGGCCGAGGTCACTGCCCAGGCCGCCCGCGCGCAGGACCGATACGCTGACTCGCGCCGCGACGCCCGCGAAATTCCCTTCGTGACCCTGGATCCCGCCGGCTCCATGGACTTGGATCAGGCGGTCTACATCGAAGAACGCGAGGGCGGCTACCGCGTCTTTTATGCTATCGCGGACGTTGCTGCTTTCATCGAGCCCGGCAGCGAGTTAGAGCGCGAATCCTTCCGCCGCGGCCAGACCATTTATCTTCCCGATGAACCCGCGCGCCTGCACCCACCGGAGCTTTCCGAGGACCGAGCCTCGCTGCTGCCTGGCACCGATAAGCCGGCCGTGTTGTGGACCTTTGACTTGGATGGCAACGGTGAGGTGGAGTCCTTCCACGTCGAGCGCGCGCTGATTTACTCCCAGGCCCGCCTGGATTATGAGGGCGCGCATGCGGACCTCGCGGCCGGCAACCTCCACCCATCCATCGCGCTGCTGCCGGTGGTCGGCCGGCTGCGCCAGGAATCTTCCCTGCGCCGTGAGGCCATTTCCTTGCGCCTGCCCTCCCAGCGCGTGGTGGAAAATGACGATGGCACCTTTGAGCTCATCATCGAGCCACGCTATGAGGTCATGGACTATAACTCCGAAATTTCCCTGTTGGCTGGCATGTGCGCCGGGCGCCTCATGCAGGAAGCTGGCGTGGGCTTCTTACGCACCCTGCCGGCGGCCGAGCCGGAGCACGAGCGCCAATTTCGCGCCGAGGCGCAGGCCCTAGGCTTTGCGCTTGGCGACGCCCCCATTCCCCAATTCCTCCTCACCATCGATGCTGATTCCCCGCGCGGCATGGCCGTCATGCGCGAGGCCCAGAGCCTGCTGAGGGGCGCCGACTATGCCTGGCTCGGCGAGCAGGAGGCGCAGGTACATGCCGGTATTGGTGGCTACTATGCCCACGTCACCGCGCCGCTGCGGCGCCTTTCCGATAGATTCGCCACGGAAGTATGCCTCGCCTTGTGCGGCGGTTATGAGGTTCCCGAGTGGGTGCGCGCGAGTGCTACGGAGGTCATCGGGGCGATGCGTTCGACGTCGCAGCTCGCCTCCCAAGTGGATAAGGCCTGCCTGAACCTGACGGAGGCGACCGTGCTGCGACCTTGGCTCGGTACCAATTTCTCAGCCACCGTGGTCCGCGGCGATGCGAAGCGGGAGAAGGCACGGATTTTCGTACCGGAGCCACCCGTCTTCGCCCAATGCGTGGGCGCACCGGAAACCGGCAGTGAGACCACTGTCTCGCTGGTGACGTCGGATACCGATTCGCGCGAGGTTCTTTTTGCCTGGCCGGCCGACTAGCCGGCAAGGCTCCTAGCCTTCGCCGCGGGCGGCCTCGCCTGGCTGCAGCTCGACGACGAGCAGGCCATCTTCAGCCAAGTCAGCTGCGAAATTGTGCGCGCTTTTCGCTGGCACATAAGCGATGACCGCGTTCGAGGTACCGGCATGCGCCGATCGACCCGCTACGGCACCGCGAACCGTGACCAATTCGGCGAGTTTTTCTGCCGAATCCAAGCCGTAGATATTGGCCAAGGAAGACTGCGACTGCAACAGGATAGGGAAGAGCTCCGCGCCGCGGTGCGAGCGCAGGCAGCGCGCAAACTTTTCTACGCGCTCAGTTTCTTCCTCATAAAAGGCCATCCACTCCGTGGCGGCGCTGATGCTCGGGCGGCCTTCCTCGCCGTAGACTTTGTGCACGGCCTTCAGCCAGTCGAGGACGCGCTGTTGGGCGTCGGGAAGCAAGCGCAGCGAATCGGTGCCGAAGGAGTGGCAGGCATCATCGATAAAGCGCTGGCGCTGGCGGATATCGGCGATGGCCTTTTCCTCTTGCGCGGAAAAATCTTCGGGCACCGCTACCGCAAAGGCGGACATCTCGCGGCCCACCACATGCGGGGCGTGGGTGACAGAACCATCGGCGTAGTCCATGATGCACACGCCCTCACCCGTGCTGCGCAGCGCTGCGCTGTGGCGTGCGCGCAGTGGCGGCCGCGCTGCGAAGGTAGAACCGGCCTGGGTGCATACATCCGCGACCCGGGCCCTCAACGGTGCATCGAGATCCGCATCTGCGCCCATGAGCGCTAGCGCTACCGCGACGTCCGCAGCGGCATCCGCACCCATACCCGAACCTTCCGGAATATCGGAGGCGATGGTGATATCCGCACCGGCCGTCTCCCGGGAGAGCAACTGACGATTAATCATCGTGTGGACAATGCCACCCACGCGGGCCGCCAACCCGCCTTGTGGTGCCGGCGGAATAACCGGCTGGCCTTCCGCATCCGTGGTGGGCTGTTGCGCCGTTGCCAGCTCTGCAAGCGCCTGCAGGCTAATCGAGTCATGGGCAGTCTCGCCCTGAGCTGGGTGGAAATGTACGGCTACCACGCCGTCGGTGCGCGGGCTTACCGACGCTGCAGCGCGCAACTTTCCCACACACATGGCGACAATGCCGCCGAAGTGATCAATATGTTCACCAATAAGGGACCACGTCGCCGGCGCGCTGGCGGTATGCGTTGGAGCGCTGCCCGTGAGTTCGGTATGCGCTCGGGCGGCGCGCTCGGCTACGGGCTCTGCAGGCGTTGACCACAGTGGCATGGGTGCTAAAGCTCCTTTTCCAGGTTCTGGGACCAGTAGTCTTCGTTGCCCCGCGCACGCGGTGGCGCGTTTAAAGCAACGAACGCCCGCCACCTATTCGCGCGGTGGCGGGGAATACGACATGGATTCGTATAAAAGAATTGTGCTGCCCCACATTCTAGCGGGCATCGGTGAGACAGCGTGGGTAGTGTGGACACAAACCATATCAGCGGCACCGCTTAGCCGGTGCCGCTGATGCTACGACTGAGAGGATAGTTTCATGAGCGATGCAGACCAGAAGTGGTTCTTTGATCCGGCAACCAAGGAAGTCAGCCAGGGCAAGACCTCTGGTTGGGAAAATCGGATGGGCCCGTATGACACCCGCGAAGAGGCAGAAAAGGCCATCGAAATCGCCCAAGCCCGCAATGAAGCGGCAGATGCCGCAGACGAAGAAGATGACTGGAAGTAACTAACTCCCAGCCAACTCTTTTTAGGCCGTGATTCCCCGGTACCTGACCGGGGGCGCGGCTACTTTAGTTTCTTGCGCAGCGGTTTAAACGCGGCCTTGATGTCTTTGAAAGACTCGGCGTAATCATCGAGAGCCTTTAGGCCAATGGTTCGCTCGCGCTGGTAAAGCAGGCCGTAGCCAAAGGTATTTTCTCCACGACGGCGAGCGGACTCTGCCAGCTCGAGCAGCTTATCGCGCGAGGTCACGGAATCCTGGAAGTCACCGAGCACCGACTGCATCTGCTTGCAGGCCTTGTAGAGGCGCTTGGTCTTGAGGTTGGTGGCAGAACCAGCTGCTTCAGCTGCATAGCGCAGCTTCTTTGCTGCCTTGCGCATATCGTGGAAATAATCCTCGCGCTCGTGCAGGGACAGTTCCTGGTTATCCCAGTTCTCCACGGCCTTCTTATGGCGCTTGACCAGCTTGTTATAGGCCTTTTCAAGGTGCTGCGCCATCACGGTGTCCATGTCGGCGGACTTGTCCTTGGACTTCTTTTTCTCTGGCTTCTTTTCGGCCTTGTCTGCAGCAGGTGCGCTGTCCTCGCTGGATTCGGTAGGAGCAGCGGCGTCCTCTTCCGCAGGGGACTGCTCCTCCGGCTGCTCCGCCTCGCTTGCTGCTGGGGCGGAATCCTGTTGCTTATCGGCCGTTGGCGGGTCTGCGAGCAGGCGATCAAGAGACTCCAGCAGCTCAAGGTAGCGCTCGGAATCAAGAGCTGCGATAACGCGGCGGTGCGCGCGGCGGTAGGCGTTGCCCATATCCTGCGCGATGTGCTCGCGGGTGGAGTCATCCAAGGTGTCAGAATCTTCGGACTCCAGCAGCTTCTGCCAGCGCTCTTCCACAACTTCCGCATCGCGAGCAACGCCCAAGATGCCGGCAAGTTCCTTGAGATCGGCTTCAATCTTGTCGATTTCTGGGCCGACAACGATGCCATGGAAGGTCTGCAGGTGGCTGCGCAGTTCGCGGGTGGCAACACGCATCTGGTGAACCGAGTCCCACTCATCGCGGCGCACGCGAGGATCATAATCAACTAGCTTGTCGCGGTTGGCTTGCAGTGCGGTGATGACGGCCGCGGCAGGGGAGTCTGGGTCCACATCCGGCGATACCAGGGCTGGAGGCAGCGGGGCATTGGCGTAAGAATCGCCCAAAGCAGACTTCAGCTTGGATGGGGAGGAAGAAACGCGCGCACCGGCACCGATAAGCAGGGAAGTGGCACGGCGAATGAACTGCGTGCCTTCCTCGGTGCCAGGAAGCTCACCGGCGAGCTCTACTTCCCATTCGCGCCAGGACTGCTGCTGGCCACCTGGAAGGAAGGAAAAGGCGGTGACGTGGTCATCGCAGAATTCTGCTACCGGCTTATTATCGGCATCCGCTAGGACCATCTCGGTGCGCTTGTTGTCTACCTGCGCAATCGGGGTGAGTTCGTTGTGGCGGATAATGGAGCGAACCTGGTGGAGAAGTTCCTCAGGTACTTCGTAGCGGCCATCTACAGGTTCTCCCAGCTCGGCGTGGATTTCAGTGCGGCCAGCCTCGCTAGGAATCTTGATATGCCAGCCATCATCATTGCCACCGGTACGGCGGCGAAGGGTGACCTTTGCGTGGGTGAGGCGGAGGTCTTCGGTGTCGTAGTAGATGGCAGAAAGCGCGTGGTGGCGCGTGTCTGCAACGTGGTCAACTCCCTCGAGGCGGGTCAGTTCAGGGAGCTGAGTGGACTCGGCTACGGAGAATTTCGCTTCAACTTCGAGAAAAGACTGTGTAGACATTCACGTACCTTTTACTTTCTAGACCAAATAAATCTCACCGGTGATCTTACCCGTTAAGCATTCGCTGCGGTGCCACTCCTCGCCCCCGTTCGCTAGCAGGGAACGGGAAGGAAGAATGGCCTTGAGCAGGGCAGAATTACTGCGTGATTTCGGGGACCGGACCGATTCCGGAAGAATCGCCGCCTAAGTGAGATCTATCGGCAGCGGCAATGCCATCGTTGATGCCGTGCATGCTGTTCATGGAAAGCGACATTTCCGTCAGGTTGGGGAAGAGACGATTGCGGGTATCGATGGCATGATCGGTGCGCGCCTGCAGTGCCGGAAGGGTTTGGGTGGCTACAGTCTCTGCATGGTGTGAGCAGTACTGCGACTCCCGCAGGTTATCTGCGATGCCATCCTCATTTGCTTGAGTGAGCAATTCACCAATGCGGGCGGCATAAGAGAGCCGGAAACTACGGCGATAGGCGGCGGTAGAGCCCGTAGCGCGGGCAATTTCTGCGCCGTCACCATTGCGCATGAACCAATCGCATTGACGGTTAAGAGAGGCGAAGAGGTCGGCGCAATGGGCGGCGTCGGCAGGAGCGCCAATCACGCAGGCCAAGCCCTTGTCATGAATAAGGAGAGTAGTGCATCCATTGGCGTCAGAGATGGTGCTCAACAGGGAAGCCTGGTGCTTGATATACGGCGGGTGGATGTGCACGCGGTGGGAAATGAGATGAGGCAGCTCGGAAGTAAGCAGGTCCTCGATGCGATACTTCTGTTGCAGGGACTGCGCCTTAGAGATGAGAACCTCGGCCTCATCCTCAAAGCTGGTAGATTCCGCTTTCCGCAAAAGGCCTAGAACCTTTTCGCGGATTTTGCGTTGCTTATCGCTAAGCCCATCCTCCCGCAAGGATTCGCCGGAGGCTAAAAGCTCGGTATCGCGCAGCTTCGGTAGGTGAATGAGCTCTTTAATAATGGCGCGCAGCTTATCGCGCGGAATGAAATTCTCCTGCGGAGGGGCCATCTGTAGCCATGCTTTGCGCAGCGCAGGGGAGGTAATTCGTGCCGGCACATGGGGGCTTGCACGGTAAATAATGGGGTAGGCATGCGGGCCTAAGACGTGTTCTAGGTCCGCCGGCGCCCAGCCCTGTTGTGCGGCGGTGATGAGGCGTTCGATTACGTGAGCAGAAAGATCATCGCAGTGGGTGGTCATAAAGATTCGTCCTTTAAGAGGTGTACGTATGTTCGCTTGCCCACTTAGCAAAGCATGCGCGGAAGCTGGCTCCTGCCGGAAAAGCCCCCGCTGGCCACCCCCTGGATACTCTTGCGACCTGCGCATTTCGCCCTGGAAAAACTGTCGCATGAACTGCACATCCCTCGGGGGAGAGCCGGTAAGGTCTAAAGCATGAATAGCCAACACGAATTTGTCTTGCGCACCGTTGAGGAACGCGATATCCGCTTTATCCGCCTGTGGTTTACGGATATTCTGGGCGCCCTTAAATCCGTGGTCATGAGCCCGTCCGAGTTGGAATCGGCCTTTGAAGAAGGTGTTGGCTTCGATGGCTCTTCCGTAGAGGGCTTTTCTCGTATCTCTGAGTCTGACACCATCGCGCTGCCAGATCCCTCCACCTTCCAGATTCTGCCCTTTGATATGGATGAGCCGGACCTGCAATCGGCCCGCATGTTTTGCGATATCGCGCAGCCAGACGGCCAGCCCTCCATGGTGGACCCGCGCCATATCCTGCGCCGCCAGGTAACCGAGGCCGCCAACGATGGATTTACCTGCATGGCCTCGCCAGAAATCGAGTTCTATCTCTTCGAGCGCGGCCGCGAACTCACCGACTTGGTACCCACGGACAACGGCGGTTACTTCGACCAAGCAACGCACGATACCGCCCCGCTTTTCCGCAGGAAGGCGATGCTAGCGCTGGAATCGCTGGGAATTGCGACGGAGTTTAGCCACCACGAAACCGCGCCGGGCCAGCAAGAAATTGATCTGCGCCATGCGGACGTGCTCACCATGGCCGATAACATCATGACCTTCCGGCACGTGATCAAGCAGGTGGCCACCAACTCCAACGTGCGCGCCACCTTCATGCCTAAGCCCTTCGAGCACCTGCCAGGCTCAGGCATGCACACCCACTTGAGCCTTTTTGAAGGCCAATCCAATGCTTTCCACGATCCGGATGATGAATTCTCTTTGTCCCAGACCGGCCGCCAGTTCATCGCCGGCATCTTGGAGCACTCCACGGAGATGTCCGCGATTGTGAATCAGTGGACCAATTCTTATAAGCGCCTGATGTTCGGCAACGAGGCTCCGGGCGCAGCCACCTGGGGAGTATCGAATCGCTCCGCACTGGTCCGCGTTCCCACCTACCGGCTTACCAAGGAAGAATCGCGCCGGGTAGAAATCCGCTCCATTGATGCCTCGATGAACCCCTACCTGGGCTATGCGGTGCTATTGGCAGCAGGCCTGCGAGGCATCCGCGAGGGCTACGAGCTCGATGATCCGGCCGAGGACGATGTCCACCAGCTCACTCGTCGCGAGCGCCGCGCGATGGGATATAAGGATCTACCCACCAGCCTGGATCAGGCCTTGCGCGAATTTGAAAAATCCGAGTTCATGGCGGAAGTCCTGGGCGAGCACGTCTTTGAGTTCTTCCTGCGCTCCAAGTGGGATGAGTGGCATCACTATCAGAGCCAAATCACCACCTTTGAGCTGCGCAATAACCTGAACTTCTAGGAGAAAAATGCGTCCTGCTGCTGTGCCTTCACCGGCCACACTAGGTCTTACCCGCCCGCATGCTGCGCAGGATATTGAGCAGCTGGGGTGGAAGAATCCGGAATCAGCCGATCTGTTGTGGACCCTCGCTGCCGTGGGCGACCCAGACCTGGCTCTCAATAATCTGATCCGCATCTATGAACAAGCCCCAGAGCTCGATGATGCCGTGCGTTCCAATGAAACTTTGCGCGTGCGCCTCTTCGCACTACTGGGGGCCTCGACCGCCTTCGGCGATCACCTCGCGGCGCACCCTGAACTGTGGCGAGAACTAGAAAAACCCCTTCCGAAGTCTGAAGAGATGCTGCAAAGCTTGCTCGGTGCCGTCGATGCCGAGCCCGCGGACTTTGCGGAGGACATTGACCGTCCCGATCCGGCGCGCAAAGACTTGAGCGCGCCGGGCACCTACCGCGCCGGCGAGGGGGAGCATAAGCAGGCGCTGCGCACGACGTACCGCACTTTGATGATGCGCATTGCCGCCTGCGATGTGGCGGGTACCTTCCATTCACGCAAGGGCCAGACCAAGCTGCAGCCGGAGGTAGGATTTCGCCAGATTACGGCGCTGACCACCGCGCTTGCCGACGCCGCCTTGACCGCCTCCCTTGCCTGTGCCGTGCGCACCATTTACGGCGATGCCCCGTTGGATGCACAGCTGGCTGTCATGGCGATGGGCAAGTGCGGCGCAGGCGAGCTGAACTATATTTCCGATGTGGACGTTATTTTCGTCGGCAGCGAGGCAACCCCTAGGGCCACGCGGCTGGCGGCGGAGTTTAATCGCATTGGATCCACCACCTTTTTCGAGGTGGATGCGAACCTGCGCCCCGAGGGAAAGTCGGGCGCGTTGGTGCGCACTTTGGAATCTCACGTGGCCTACTACAAGCGGTGGGCGGAGACGTGGGAATTCCAGGCGCTCCTTAAAGCGCGCGCTATGACGGGCTACCTCCCGCTAGGCCAGGACTATTTGGACCAGATTCGCCCGATGGTGTGGACGGCGTCGCAGCGCGAGTCCTTTGTTGAGGACGTACAGGCCATGCGCCGCCGCGTGCTGGCCAATGTTCCCGCAGAGCTCAAACACCGCGAGCTGAAGCTAGGCGTGGGCGGCCTGCGCGATATCGAATTTGCTGTCCAGCTCCTGCAGTTGGTCCATGGTCGCTCCGATGAGACGCTGCGCGCGCTTTCCACGGTGGAGGCGCTGGAGGCGCTGATTTCAGCGGGGTACGTCGGCCGCGAGGACGGAACCCAGCTCATTGAAGCCTATGAATTCTTGCGCCTGCTCGAGCACCGCCTGCAATTAGAGCGCTTCCGCCGCACGCACACGCTGCCGGATAAGGACGACGAAGACGGGATGAAGTGGCTCGCGCGCATCGCCGGCTTTTATCCGCAGGGCACCAAGTCGGCGGCCGAGCGCATGCTGTCGCACCTGCGCCGGATCCGCCTGCGGATCTCCGAGCTGCACTCGCGCCTGTTCTACCGGCCGCTGCTTAATTCCGTGGTCACCATGTCCGCTGATGAGCTTAAGCTTTCGCCGGAGGCCGCCAAGCTGCAGTTGGCCGCGTTGGGCTATAACCACCCAAACCGCGCTTTTGAGCACCTGACCTCCCTGGCGGCGGGAACCTCCCGCAAGGCACGCATTCAGGCAATCTTGCTGCCTACCTTGATGGAATGGCTCGCCGATACCGCAGACCCCGATATGGGCCTGTTGAACTATCGCAAGCTCTCGGAGGCCGCGAACGATAGGTCGTGGTTCTTGCGCATGCTGCGCGATGAAGGAATTGTGGGCCAGCGGCTCATGCATATCCTGGGTACCTCGCCGTTTACCTCTGATCTGATTATTAGCGCGCCGGATTCGGTCAAGCAGCTTTCCGACGGCGCCACTGGCCCCAAACTGCTAGAAACCAAGCCCGAACAGGTTTCCAAGGCGCTAGTTAATTCCAGCAAGCGCCACGCCGACCCGGATAAAGCGGTGGCGGTGGCGCGCTCGTTGCGCCGAGTGGAGCTGGCCCGCATCGCCAGTGCGGATTTGCTGGGCTTCATGCCGGTCAAGCAGGTATGTCATGAGCTATCCACAATTTGGGATGCCGTCCTTGAGGCTGCACTTCGCGCCGAGGTGCGCGCGTGGCGCCTTGCCAACGAAGATGCAGAGCCGCCAGCGCGCATCGCCGTCATTGGCATGGGCCGCTTGGGAGGCATGGAGCTGGGATTTGGCTCAGATGCGGATGTGCTTGTGGTGGCAGAACCCAGCGAACCGGCCGATGACTCTGGTGCGGAAGGGGAGGCCGTGAAGTGGGCCATCGGGATCGTCGATAAGCTTCGGCGCCGCCTGTCTAAGCCTTCAGGCGACCCACCACTGGACGTCGATTTGGGCCTGCGCCCGGAGGGCCGTTCTGGTGCGGTGGCACGCACCATCTCCTCCTATGAGCGCTACTACCGCGAGTGGGGCGAGTCGTGGGAGCTGCAGGCTTTGTTGCGCGCGGCCTTCGTGGCTGGCGATAGGGAAGTAGGCGAGCGATTTATATCCATGGTCGATAGCTTCCGCTACCCAGAAGGCGGCGCGAGCGCCTCGACCATTCGCGATATCCGGCGCATGAAGGCGCGCGTGGACAATGAGCGTCTGCCGCGCGGTGCGGACCGTAATACTCATACCAAGTTGGGGCGCGGTGCGCTCTCAGATATTGAATGGACTGTGCAGCTCCTGACCATGATGCATGCCCACGAGTATGCCCAACTGCACGATCCGTCCACACTGCGCGTGCTCGATGCCTTGGAAGAAACCGCAATCCTGTCTGCCGATCAGGTCTCTGACCTGCGCGAGGCCTGGCTTATGGCTACCGACGCCCGCAATGCACTGGTGCTCGTGCGCGGCAAGCGCGTCGACCAGTTGCCCGGGCCCGGCCCGCAGCTGGCCCAGGTAGCCGGTGCCGCTGGCTGGCCGCCGGAGGAGAACCAAGAGTTTCTAGAAAACTATCTGAAACTTACCCGCCATGCCCGGAAGGTTGTCGATGAGGTCTTCTGGGGCGAGGAGGAATCCTTCGAGCATTCTTAGAGTTAGCCTTGAAAGTCCCCGATGTGCGCACCGCGCCCTTACTTTTTGCACTTTCGGACTCTAAAGTGGGATGGGAATAGGAAAGGACTGGCTAGTTATGTCTTTTAAGCTGCAACTCGATGTGGACAATGCCACGGTGGGCGAACTATCCGCGCTGCTTTCCGCAGCGCGTGCCGCGGGCGTGCGCGACGGTGACGCCCTCCACCTTGATGACACCACCTTGACCGTCGAGGTCTCCACGCCGAGGGAGGAAAAGCCAGCGCCGCCGCGGCCAGAATCAGCACCGCACAATTCTCGCCAGGCACCTCGCTCGTGGGGGCGCGCCGACCGCATAGGAGAGGCCACCATCCGCTCCATCATCGACGCCCTCAATGATCGCGGCGAGAACCCTCGCGGCAATGACTACGGTTCCTTCGGCGATGGCGCTGGTTACCATGGCTAAAATCAGCGGAGTGTATCGACATAAGCTCATCTACCTGTGGGCCTTTGTAGCCGTGGCCGTCATCGTGGCTATCGCTGTCGGGGTGTGGGCTACCAATCGCGATAATCCCCCCAAGGGGACGAAGACGGTGGGCGAGGCCGTGGCTGGTGGCGTGGTTCAGGAAGACATGCCCGCACAGGTCAATGGTGACATCAAGGCCGATGATTCCACCGACGCCAACCGCGTGACCTCCCTGGCGAAGGCGCTGGGCATCCCGCTCAATTCCGTCCCGCGGGATATTACCCAGACGGAAAACGGCAAATCCGATGTGCGCGTCTACCTCGAGCGCGAGCTCAACAGTGCGGTGGAGTCTGGTGACATCAGCGAATCAGATGAAAAGGCAGTCCTCGTAGCATTTGAGCGAGGCCTTGTGATGCCGGCCAGCGATGGCATCGTGGCCGAGAGCTATCCAGCAAACTAGCCCTTTATTTCCTCGCGAACTGGGCGCGAAAATTCAGGCAACCCGCAGCTAGGCGGCATGGCCTTGGCAGTAACTCTTCCTAAGGTAAAACATCACAAATTGGTAACGGGCAGGGTGCTCGGTGCCGAAGCCTCTGGAGGAGACTATGACTTTCAAGACCACGCTGTCGACCGCGGCGGGAGTACTCGCCGCCATTGCCATCCCCATCACCGGCGGGGTAGGGGTGGCTTATGCCGTCAATACCGTGCCGGCCGATACCATCGCCCAGTCAGTTCCGGCCGGCGACTTGGGCGGCCACCTGAAAAACTTTGGCGCGGCGGCAGCGCAGGAAGATGCGCTGCGCGTACTCGATGAACTGAATTAACCTAGGGCCCATGCTGGTTGATGCCCTAAGCCTGAAGTTTAAGCCTGATGACTACCGCGCCGAGCTGCCCGTCTTCGACTATTTAGCTGATTTGGGCAGCTTCAAGCTGCGAAGCCCCGTCACCGTCTTTGTAGGAGAAAACGGCATTGGTAAATCGAGCTTGCTCGCTGGCGTGGCTAGCGATTTGGGCTGTTCACCTGCGGGCGGCCGGATGGACGACCCAGATGAAATCGTTCCTCGTAGCCCCATTCGCTGCGATACAGAGGAAGTTATCCAGCGCGCCTACTTCTTGCGCGCCGAAAAGCACGAGTACTTGATTGGACGTGGGGATTCAGCGGCCGAACGTGGCGGCCGTTCGACTCTTTCTCAGAATGTGGATTTGTCCCGCCGCTCGCACGGACAATCCGTCTTCGACCTGCTTTACGAGCACATCAATGGCCAAGGCGTGTACATCCTTGATGAGCCAGAATCAGGGCTGTCCGTTATCCGGCAACTAGCCCTCGTAGGGGAAATTGCCCTAGCGGTTGACCGCGGCGCACAGGTCATTATTGCCACGCACTCGCCGATTCTTCTAACCTGCCCTGGTGCGGACATTGTGGAGCTCAACGATACTGGCTTTGAACGCATTGCCTTTGATGAAGCGGAAGCCGTGGCGGCTACCCGGGAGCTTTTGGCGGACCCTGAAGGAACCATTCGCTTTATCCTCAACCCAGAGTAATCAGTCGAGGGCTTCTAGGAAACCTCCACGATGGTGACAGAAGGCCCGTTCTCGCCGGCGCGGCGGCGAAGGAAGTGGGTGATGACCACACCAATCATGCCTACTACCCAAACGGCTAGTACCGCAGCCGCGGCCGCAGTGAAATCCGGCATGGAGTAATCAGGGGCGTCGGAGGAGTGGTCCAAGACCATGCCAAAGAGCTGCGCACCCAACATGCCGGAGGTAAACCCGCCCATATTTCCCAAGCCCGTAGCGGTGGCCACCACGGAGCGGTCCATGCGCTCACGCACGATATCGAAGCCATAGTTAGCCGTCGGTGTGCACAACGCGGTAATGAAGGACACCACCAAAATTGCGGCTAGTCCGCTGTCGGTGCCAAAGGCAAAGAAAAGCAACCACGCAAGTACGTGAACCGCGACAAACCCGAGGCTAAGCCATGGGCGGACATGCTGCGCGCGGGAGGAAATTTTGCCGTGCAGGGGGCCGACGAAGACCAAGAATACCGCCAGCAAGGTGAGCACCAGGCTGGACTTGGCCTTGGACATCTCCATGCCTTGGGTCATCATGGGCATGCCCCACAGCATGACAAAGACGATGAGCGGGAGCATGCCAATGTAGTGGATGAAGTAAGCCTGCCAGGCCACTGGGGAACGGAATACCGTTTTCAAGCGGGCCGGGATGCTGGTGGCCTGCGAGTTGGGTGGTTCCTTCTCCGTGGGGATAATCCCTAACTTCTCTGGTGAGTCTGCCACCGCCACGATGGCGGCGATTGCTACCAGGATGCCCACCGCGCCAAGGGTAACGAAGGCAGCGGTCCATCCGGCCGCACCCAGCAACCACAGGAAAGGAACCGCGGAAATGAACTGACCCATCTGTCCCAGCGACGACGTCACCTGGGTGAACATGGGTGTGCGGTGCAGTGGGAACCAATAAGGCAGGATGCGCATCACGGAGAGAAACGCTGTGGCATCGCCTGCGCCGATGAGCACGCGCGCGGTAATGGCTACGCCATAGCTGGTGGTAAAACCCAAGACGACCTGGCCAATGCCCATAATGACCGCGCCGACCACGAGGAGTAAGCGCGGGCCAAATTTATCAATCAAGATGCCGGTGGGGATTTGGGCTAGGGCGTACACGCCCAACTGCACAGAGGTAAAGACTGCGATACGACCGGCGTCGACATCGAAGCGCTCAATGGCATCCAAACCAGCCACACCGAAAGAGGTACGGCCGGTAATCGCTACGAGGTAGACCGCCATGGCGGCTACCCAAATGCTTAAAGCCTGAGTGGTAATGACTTCTCTGGGATTCGGCTGCGACATGGCTGATACCTTACGCCTTAACTACTAAGATTCTTTTGTGTGAAGTACATTTCGACCCGCGATACCGCCCGTCAGCCCGCATCTTTTACAGATATTCTCCTCGGCGGGCTTGCCTCCGATGGCGGTTTATACCTGCCGGAGAGCTACCCACAGCTAGATTCCGCCACTTTAAATTCATGGCGCAGGCTCCTAGCGGACAAAGGCTACGCGGCGCTTGCGGCCGAGGTACTTAAGCTTTTCATTGACGATATTCCAGCGCAAGACATCGAGGCCATCGCCGCCCGCGCCTATACCAGCCCTAAGTTCGCGGACCCGGAAATCGTTCCCGTCACCGAACTAGGCGAGGGCCTTTTCATCGGCCATCTATCCGAAGGGCCAACTGCAGCATTTAAGGACATGGCCATGCAGCTTTTGGGTGAGCTCTTTGAATATGAGCTCGCCCGCCGCGGCGAGACCCTCAATATTCTGGGCGCTACTTCCGGCGATACGGGGTCCTCTGCAGAGTATGCGATGCGCGGGCGCCATGGCATTCGCGTCTTTATGCTCACCCCAGCCGGCCGGATGACGGCCTTCCAACAGGCGCAGATGTTTGGGCTGGATGACCCGAATATCTTCAACATCGCTCTCGATGGCGTCTTCGATGATTGCCAGGATGTGGTCAAGGCGGTATCGGGAGATGCTGATTTTAAGGCCGCCTACCGCATCGGCGCGGTCAATTCCATTAACTGGGCACGGCTGATGGCCCAGGTGGTCTACTACATCTCCTGCTGGCTCAAGGTCACCGAAACCGCCGATCAGAAGGTTTCCTTTAGTGTTCCCACCGGTAACTTTGGCGATATCTGCGCCGGCCACATCGCTCGCCAGATGGGCCTTCCCATTGATCGCCTCATCGTGGCCACCAATGAGAACGACGTACTGGATGAGTTCTTCCGCACCGGCAACTATCGGCCGCGCCCAGCCGCAGAGACCATGGCTACCTCGTCGCCGTCCATGGATATCTCCCGTGCCTCGAATTTTGAGCGCTTTGCGTTTGACTTGCTCGGCCGCGATGCAGCCGAAACCGCGGAGCTGTTCGGCACCAAGGTGAAAGAAGGCGGCTTTAGCCTCGACCGCGAGAAGATTGCTGCTGCCCGCGAGGACTATGGTTTCCTGTCCGGTTCCTCCAGCCATGCCGATCGCCTAGCCACCATCAAGGACGTGCACGAGCGCTTTGATTACCTGGCGGATCCGCACACGGCCGATGGCATCAAGGTGGCCCGCGGCGCACAGCGCGAGGGCGTGGAGACGCCAATTGTGTGTCTGGAGACCGCGCTGCCGGTGAAGTTTGCCGAGACCATTACGGAAGCCATCGGCTCCGCACCTGAGCCGCCCGAGCGCTTTGCCGGCATCCTCGATACTGAGCGGCGCGTCAAGGACTTGCCTAATGATGCCGCGGCGGTCAAGGATTACATCACCACGTCGATTCAGAAAACGGAGGTTTAGACCATGGCCCTAGAAAATTTTGCCGGCCCGGAACATTACACCGAGTTTGATCCGGAAAAGTTCATCCGCGATCTCAAAGCCCAGGCGGAGATGGATGCGGAAGAAGATAATAAGGACAACGCCGGGGATGCGGACGCAGAAAGCAACTAGCGTCTTTGTAGCGTGCACGGCCGCGTTCCTTGCGGCCTGCAGCCCGGTGCGGGGTGGGGAAGAGCCAAGTTTCTCCGCCCTGTCTTCTAAAAACCTCATTCCCAATGAGTCCTATTCCCCGGCCACGGCGCCGCTCGCGCCGGGCACCGCCTTGGATCTCTCCGGCGATGAACCGCAGCCGGGTGCCTACTTCAACTACCAGTCTTGCACCGCGGCGTGGTCATTTACGCTTGCCGACGCCCGCACGATCGCCGTCACCGCTTCCCATTGCGGCAAACCCGGCGATAAGGTCTGGGCCGGCACTGCCGACGGCGACTTTAGCTACCCCGCCGAGCCTATCGGCGAGGTCATCTACTCTGATTTTTATGCCGAAGATAGCCACGACCTCGACGTGGCCTTTATCGAGATCACCGGCAGCGCTGACTACTACGTCCCCGGGGCGGTAGACAATAGCGTCGCCACGTCCTTGGCTCACCTGCCGCTTCATGTGTGCAAGCTTGGCCGCGTGACCGATGAGACCTGCGGCACGCTTATCCATGGTGCGGCGATGGCGCAGCTGAACTCGGGGGGACTCCAGCGGGATTCGATCGCCGCTAGGGCGCGCGTATGCAGTACTAATGGCGACTCCGGTGGTCCGGTGTATGGCGAAGTGGAAGGAGAACAAACCATCGTGGGAGTGGTCTCCGGAACGACACAGCGCCTCGAAGAAGGCCACACCTGCCAAACCACGCAGACAGACATGGAGCTGTCTTTCACGTTGGCCACCGATATTCAGGTTCTAGCTAAAGAGGTCTTGGGACCCATGGCCTAAGTACGCCGCACTGGTCTACGCTAGGTGGCATGCCGACTCCAGATTTTATTGTTCAGCTGCGCGAAAAGATTGGTCACGATCAGATCTTTGTGCCGGCCTGCAGCGCCATCATCATCCGCGATGTTCCGGCAGACGCCGCTCTCTGGGAAGTCCCCTCCGTGCTGCTAGTAAAGCGTTCCGATAACGGTACGTGGACCCCGGTGGAAGGAATCTGCGAGCCAGGCGAGGAAATTACTACCACCGCGCTGCGAGAAGTCAAAGAGGAAGTCGGTCTCGATGCCAAGGTGGAAGCGCTATTGGGCGTGGGGCAGTCCGGCCCCGTGACCTACCCCAACGGCGATGAGTGCACCTTTATGGGAACCGCGCTGCGCGTATCAGTAGCGGATGGCGCAGAACCGGTCATCAGCGATGAAGAAAATACCGAGGCTGGGTGGTTCTCCGTGGCGAAGCTTCCCGATAGCGTGTCGCGCCGCCACCGCCTCATGATTGCCGACGCCGTAGCCCAAATGAAGCATCCCCGCGGCTTTGTTCCACGCATGGGCTGGATGAAGCGCAGCGAACAACCGGGACTGTAGGGCTATTCTTCTGCGGCGTCGGCAAGCAGCCCGCACAATTGCTGCGGATTCTGGGCGGCGATGAGTTCTTGTGCAATGCCAGCGCGCGCATCGGCCATGTCGTCCTTGCTGCCGCAGGAAATCACGGTATCGCTGATAGTAAGCAAAAGCTTTCCGCGCCGGGCTAGGTCATAAAAGAGCGGGCAGTCTTCTTCGCCCCAGCGCCAGGCCGTGGCGTAGAAGTCCCGCGCGCCAGAGCCAAGCCACGACGCCTCCAAGAGCAGGTGGCCGCGGCGCAGGTAGATGCCGTCTCGCTGCAGGCTGGCGAGTACGTCTCTCACCGCAGCCAGGTTGGCGCGATCCCAAGCGATGAAGGTGATGGGGGAGCAGCTAAGCATCAGCGGCGCCGGCGACAGTTACCATCTGCGCGGCCGCCGGAGTAGGCGCGCACGGAATTCTCGCCGCCTTCGGGCCCCAAGTCATCGATGCCCCAGGAATCCTCCGCATAGATTGCGTATTCCCTGCTCCAGTGCTCGCGTCGCGGTCGCGCCTCACGCGTACGGCGGCGTGTGCGGCGCTTGCCTCGTTCGAAGCTGGCGTCTCGCATAGTGGCTGCGCCTCCTTGCTACCTTTAGGGCCCAGTCTTAATGAGTGGCTCTTCAGGGCCGGTTTCCTTCTTTCCTTCCCACACCCAGCTGAGGAAGCGGGTGGAGCATAGTATCCAGTGGGCGGTGAGGAGGACGGGGATGGTGAGCGCAATGGCGTCGATAAGCTTGGAGCCATTGACCAATGCCAGCTGGTGGCCGCCCATGCTCACGGTGCCCGGCGGGAAGGTGCAGGACCACCACGCCGGGGAGTACGGAACCCACCGAGCCACATTGGGATAGAAGGTAAACATCGCGTAGATGGACAGTGGAATGGCGATGATAAGGGCCGTAACGCCGTAATAGATGGACACCGTGCCGGGGAAGAGAATCTGCATTGCCGTGGTGGACTGGCCCACCACGCCTAGCGGGACCCATGCGGTGGCTGATTTGGCGCCGGTGAAATCCACCTTGCCGTGCCATGCCGCCCAGTACACGCGGGCGAAGGTGGGCACCGCCGTCACCAGGGACATGAAGAAAAATACCGTACCCATCACGTGGTAGAGCGGGCCGTAATCATTAGCCAGCCAACCGGAAACGGAAGCCGAAATCATGGGGCCGACCAGCGGCAGGCCCCAGGTGAACTTCGGCTCGCCATGAAAGCGCGTGAGCTGGATAGCCCACGTAATAACCGTAACCGGACCACCGATCCAAAAGCCCACGAGACGGAAGGTAGGGATATCCGTCAGACCGGAAAGCGCGGCACCGAGCGCCAAGATTCCGATGAAAAACATCGACCACTCCGCCATAGTGGTGCGCTCAAAGCTAGGGTGGCGGTAGCGCAAGAAGCCCGCGGTGAGAACGACAAAGATGACGCACGCGATGGCGGCAAAAATGCCGGCCAAGAACATCAATCCTTCTTCCACGAGCAGGCGCGAAACGATGGAGGTGCCCATGAGGCTGCCTCCCCACGCGGGGCCAGGGGCTGGGAGTTGGCGGAATCTATCAGTCACACCCACATGTTAATTTCTTTCGGTCGGGTTATCAGAATTTTGCTGTCGTTTTTGCTGGTGAGAACTCTCGCTAAGCGTGCATATAGGGGCGGGGGTCAAACCCACGTGAATGTGTGTCTGGGGTCGCAAGAAAAGGGCTGGAATACCATTGCGTGTTCATGCACCAAGGGAGGCTATGAATGATGAGGATTCGCTATACCTTGGTGGAAATCCGGATTTCGTTCGACCAGCTTCATATACTCATCCAAAAATCCAACCCACGAATTTGTAAGGAAGAGAAAGTTATCAAGGGCTACAATTACTGCTAGTAGCGAGTTCTCGCCATAATTTTGACCTAAAACTTTCTCAGCACGCCGCTTTGTAGCATTGGATACTGCAGGTTGGTCCAAAACGAAACCGTTCCATAACCGAGCTGAGTGAGCACACTTATTTCTCACGAAAGTAAAAGAGCGCAATTGGCGCGCTAAATATTGTTTCTTTACGCCAAGAATGGAACAAGTCTTTGCGTAAACTTGGTTGTTGTCGTTTCGGAAGCTTATTGCTTTCGACAACGTACCAAAGGACAGAGCCTCGACGGCCACCCAAATTGGGACATCGTAAACCCACCTTTCAGTGTCGGACCCTGAGTCCTTTTGGTATTTATGGAGGTATGGTTCCTTAGACCGCTTGAGCTCACTGATAATTAGATCGTGTGTGGGCGGCATGGCCGGACTTGGTGGGCGCCGGTAAGCAGTGGGCTGAAGATACTTCTCATAAGGAGAATGGATTTCACCTTCGCTGAGCGCAAAGGCCGTCCTGGCAGCAAGCTCTGCTTCTTGGAGCCCGCGGAGAAGGAGAGAACGAAGTTCGATGTCCAACCGGTAGATGTTAACTATTTCATCCCACTGGGTGCCAGGAAAGAATCTGGCTTCGTCACCGGCTAAGTTTTCTTGGAAGTACCGCATGTAGCCCGAAAAGCGGTAATAATTTTGACGCTCTAGGAAATTTTCAGCGGATTTTTCGGAAGGAAGGATTAACCCACGGCGTTGAATTAAACTGACTTGCTCTTCAATGCTAAGGAACTTCTTCCTGCGGTTCATTGCTTCAGAATAGCAAAGCCCCCCTCTCATATTGAGCTGTTCCTATGGGAAGCTTGGAGGGGGTATCGATTGACTAAAGTATAGCTCAAAATGCGCAATCTTAGTAATCATTTGCGCAAGGTTTTGCTCAAGTGCCATGCATTTGAAAACGCTGCGATAGTCAAACAACAAGGAGTGGCCACCGCTAAGAATCAAGGGCGCTTGTCAATAGTCGGTGTAAAACCTCTGAATCCAAAGTGCACAGAGGATCTGCAAAGCCCCCAATCGGCACTCAGCAATTAGGGAGCCTAGGAAGGCGGAAAGCTGGTGGCGAGAGGGGGCGTCGGCAAGCGCAGCTCTAGCAGTCGTAGTACATTTCAAATTCCTGCGGGGTAGGACGCAGGCGGACCGGGTTGATCTCGTTCTCGTACTTGTAGTTGATGTAGGTCTCGATGAGATCCTCGGTGAAGACATCGCCTTCGGTGAGGAAGTCCATGTCCTCCTGCAGGGCCTTCAGGGAAGCCTCGAGGGAGGTCGGGGCCTGCGGGATGGACTCAGCCTCTGCCGGTGGCAGCTCGTAGAGGTCCTTATCAACTGGAGCGTGCGGCTCAATGCGGTTCTTTACGCCGTCGATGCCGGCCATCATCATGGCGGCAAAGCCCAAGTACGGGTTGCCGGAGGGGTCCGGTGCGCGGAACTCGATGCGCTTGGCCTTCGGGTTGGAACCGGTAATCGGGATGCGGATAGCGGCCGAGCGGTTGCGCTGGGAGTACACCAGGTTAATCGGTGCCTCGAAGCCTGGCACCAGGCGGTGGTAGGAGTTCAGCGTCGGGTTGGTGAACGCAAGAACTGCACCAGCGTGGTGGAGGATACCGCCGATGTAGTAGCGGGCGATATCGGAAAGTCCTGCGTAGCCAGCCTCGTCGTGGAAGAGAGGTTTGCCATCCTTCCACAGGGACATGTGGGCGTGCATGCCGGAACCATTATCGCCAGCCAGCGGCTTAGGCATGAAGGTTGCGGTCTTGCCCCACTGCGCTGCGGTCTGCTTCACCACGTACTTGAAGGTCTGGATGTCATCGCCCGCGTGCAACATGGAATTGAAGCGGTAGTTGATCTCGTTCTGGCCGGCACCGACCTCGTGGTGGAAGCGCTCGACATCGAAGCCAACCTTCTGCAGGTTCTCTACCATGGCGTCGCGCACCTCACCGTGCTTGTCATACGGCGCGGTGGGGAAGTAGCCGCCCTTCATTCGGGTCTTGTAGCCGGTGTTCGGGGTGCCGTCGAAGTTGGTTTCGCTATCGCGGTTCCACCAACCCTCATCGGAATCCACCTCGTAGAAGCCGTGCTGTACGTCGGTGCCAAAGCGCACGGAGTCAAAGAGGTAGAACTCGGCCTCAGCGCCAAAGTTGCAGGTATCGGCAATGCCGGTGGACTGCAGGTACTCTTCCGCCTTGCGCGCGATGTTGCGTGGGTCGCGGGAGAAAGGCTCAAAGGTAAATGGGTCGTGGACGAAGAACTTGATGTTCAGGGTCTTGGCCGTGCGGAACGGATCGATATGTGCGGTGGCTGGATCCGGCAGCAGGGTCATGTCGGACTCATCGATGGTGGTGAATCCGCGGATAGAGGAGCCGTCGAAAGCGAGGCCGCTTTCGGCATCTTCTACGGTGAACTCTTCTGCTGGGATGGAAAAGTGGTGCTCGGTGCCTGGGACGTCCGTAAAGCGGATATCGACGAACTTTACGTCCTCGTCCTTAATAAATTGGACGATGTCCTGCACTGTCTCGAAAGACACGTTTGTCTCCTCGTTGTTGACCGGTGAATTGTCTCTCTATAGCCTACTAGGTTCGCGCCCGAGGCATCGCGATTCCCCTCGTTTCACATCTCACTTTGTGCCCGCTAGATTGGTGAGCATGGCAGATAAGCGTACGTGGCTCGACGGGCCGAATATTCCGGGCGAATACGATGACATGGAAGGCCCCGGTCGGTGGCCGGGCGAAAAGCTCGGCCTTCCGGAGTCCGGGCCGGGGTCACTGGCCCCCGTTGGCCGCCGCGCCGGCGCCGTGGCCATTGACTGGATCGTGTGCATGCTCATTGCCAACCTGATCCATATGTTCACGACGGAACTCGGCGGTGTGGCCTTCTTGGGCTACGCCCTGTGGGTCATCATGGGCATTGTCTGCGGTTGGCTCTTTGCCCGCACCCCCGGCATGCTGCTGCTGGGGATGGGCGTGGCGCGACTCGATGTCCCCGGTGCCCGCGTGGGCCTATGGCGCGCGGCGTTGCGCACGGTGCTCACCGGTGTGCTGTTCCCAGCAGCCATGGTTGATGCGGATGGACGCGGAATGCATGACCGCGCCACCGGCACCATCGTTATTCGCTCCTAGATAGGCTGCTTTCAAGGGCATAAGAAAATCCCTGCTACGCCGCCGACGGTGTAGCAGGGATTAGCTTTAGGCGCTTATTTATTCTTCTTACGCTGCTGGGCGCGGCGCATGCGGCGGTTCATGCCGGCCATGTTCTGCGCCTGGTGGGGCATTGGGCCCTTGGGCATACCCGGGGTGGTACCCGGCATGGAGTCCATGGCCTCGATGCGGCGGATGTTTTCGTAGGTTTCGTTCTTATTGAAGTTGCGCGGCAGCTTCATGACCTTATTGCGCAGCTTGGATACGGGAACCTCGTCCTCGCCGTTGCCCACGAAAATCTCGTAGACAGGAACGCCGCCGGCGATCTTGTCTACTCGTTTCTTGAGCTGGTTCAAGGTGGGGCGCACGCGGTTCTTATTGCCCTCGCAAACGAAGATGACGCCGGCGTTGCCGATGACGCGGTGGATAAGATCCTGCTGGCGGGTGGCGGCTACACCGGTCTTCACAGACCACACGATGCCCACGGTATTGCGCAGCTGCTGCTCCAGCGCCCAGCCGGCGGCGCCCGGCTGGTCTTCTACGCGCTTGTACATATCGCGCTCAAGGCGGCGGGTGAAGAGGAACATAGCGAGCAGCGCGCCGATGCCCAAACCGAGGATGAGCATGAACCATTCGCCGCCAAAAAGCATGCCAATGAGGAAGAAGAGCAAGCCCATGCCCAGGAAGGCACCCAGCATGATGGGGATAAGCGCCTTATCCTGCTTGCGCTGCATATTGAATGCTTGCCACATCTGGGACCAGGTTTGCTTACGCTGCTGGCGCTTGGCCGCGCGTTCTTGCTTCTTTGCAGCCTTTAGTGCTGCCTTGTCATCTTTCGCCATGGCTCCTACTTTAAAGGTCAACGGGCATAAATGTTAAAACGGCCCACGCGAAAAGCGCAGGCCGTTATGAAAACGTTCGGTTTAGCGGATGGTGGCCGCCGCCGAATTTGCATTAGCCGGGGTCTTGGCCATGCGGGTGGTCACTGGAGTCTCTTCCGAGGGGCCGTACTTCTCCAGCAGGGTGGAGGCCTCTTGGGCGGTGGCACCCTGGGAGGTCTCGGCCAGGTGCTTGAGGTTTTCCGGCAGCTCGAAGCCGCGCTTTTCCATGGCCTGCACGTAGAGGCGGCCGGCGCGGTAGGACGAGCGCACCAGCGGGCCGGACATGACGCCGCCGAAGCCGAGCTCCTTGGCCAGCTTGGAGTGGGCGACGAATTCCTCTGGGCGCACCCAGCGCTCAATCGGGTGGAAGCGCGGGCCGGGGCGCAGGTACTGGGTGATGGTGATGATATCGCAGCCGGCAGAACGCAGGTCACGCAATGCTTCCTCGACCTCATCCTCGGTCTCGCCCATGCCCAAAATCAGGTTGGACTTGGTAATCAGGCCATAGTCGTGGGCCTGGCGGATAACGTCCAGGGAGCGCTCGTAGCGGAAGGCCGGGCGGATGCGCTTAAAGATGCGCGGCACGGTTTCCAGGTTGTGGGCGAAGACCTCTGGCTTGGCCTCAAAAACTTCTTCCAAAAGGTCCGGCTTGCCGGAGAAATCCGGGGTGAGGTTTTCCACGCCGGTGTGCGGGTTAAGCTCGTGAATCTTGCGCACGACCTCGGCATAGAGCCAGGCGCCCTCATCCGGAAGATCGTCGCGGGTAACGCCGGTAATGGTGGTGTAGTTAAGGTCCATTTCCCGGATATTTTCGGCCACGCGGCGCGGCTCGTCGCGGTCGAGTTCTTCCGGCTTGCCGGTGGCAATATCGCAGAAGTCGCAGCGGCGGGTGCACTTATCGCCACCGATAAGGAACGTAGCCTCGCGGGATTCCCAGCACTCGTGGATATTCGGGCAGCCTGCCTCTTGGCACACGGTGTGCAGGGAGGCGCCGGCCACGCGGGACTTCATGTCCTCGTAGCCCGGGCCGGTGCGGACCTGGTTGCGAATCCAGCGTGGCTTTTGTTCGATGGGTGACTCCGCATTCTTCTTTTCAATGCGGAGCATCTTGCGTCCTTCAGGCTTTACAGTCACAAAAACTCACTTTATCGGTTGATGGTGGTGATGGCTAATAGCTCTTCTAGGTATATGTCGCCGCAGTCACATCCTATTCCGCGCCAGCCCCGAACGAGGGCTACTGCTGCGCTTGCCGACGCCTCTCCCGTGCCCTTTCATTAGCCAGCTTCGTGGGATCCGGGGCTGAGCCGAAGGTGTGGTCGGCAACGATGAGGCGGCCCGAGAGGGCGTCGTCCAGCGCTTGCAACAGCGGCTGGGTGGCATCCTCGAGGGTGACTTGGTGGCCCAGTTCTAGGGACAGGGTGGTCACGTCGGCGTCATCGATGCCGCAGGCCACGATGTGGTCGTAGTACTCCAGCGTATTGCAGCAATTGAGCGCCAAGCCGTGCATGGTCACCCCGCGGGTAATGCGGATGCCTAGGGCGGCAATCTTGCGGTCGCGCTTCGGGGCAGCCGGATCCTTGGCCTGGGTGGTGGAGGGGACCCATACGCCCGATCGGCCGTCGATGCGCCCAGCGGTGGTCACCCCCATCTGGCGAACCGTCTGGATGGTGGCTTCCTCCAAGCGGCGGACATAGTCGACGACGTCGACAGGCTCTGCCAGCTTGATAATGGGGTAGATGACCAGCTGGCCCTCGCCATGCCAGGTGATGCGCCCGCCGCGGTCCACGGTGATGACGGGCAGGTCGTTATCGGGCATATCCTCTGGCTGGGTGCGTTTGCCGGCGGTATAGATATTGGGATGCTCAACCACAAGCACCACGTCGCCCTGCTCGCCCTTGGCGCGGGCGGCCGCTACCTCGGCCTGGTAGTCCCACGCCTCTTGGTAGTCCATTCGGCCTAAGAAACGGACCTCTAGTGGCTTATCGGAGGCGCGGATGGAGCGCTCGGCGGGGAAGAAAGGATCGCGTGGTGCAGTCATAGCCTCAAAGTTTCCTCTGGTGCGGTGGGCAAAGCAAAGCGGGAGGATGCGCGTGGCACACCCTCCCGCGTGGGGCTGAATTAGTCCAGGCCGTTAGCGGATGCGTAGGCGGCGGCATCCATGAGCTCGCCGGCCTCATCTACCTCGACCTCGAAGAGCCAGCCCTCACCGAACGGGTCGTTGTTGATGACGGCGTAGTCATCGTGCACGGCCTCGTTGACGGCCTTTACGGTGCCGGTGACAGGGGAGTAGAGGTCAGAGACGGACTTGGTGGATTCGACCTCGCCACAGGACTCGCCGGCGGTCACGGTATCGCCCACCTCCGGTAGCTCAGCAAAGACAACCTCGCCCAAGCGATCGGCAGCGACGGAGGTAATGCCGATGCGCACGGTAGCGCCTGCAACGGCGTCAGCGGTGGCGTTGACCCACTCGTGGTCTTCGGAGTAGGAGAAATCTTGTGGAAGGGTAGCCATGGTGATGTAGTCCTTTCGGGCTGGTTGAGATGATGTTTACTTATCGCGCTTGTAGAACGGCAACGCGGTTACTTCAAAAGGATAGCGCTTGCCGCGGATCTCTACTTCGACTTCGGCGCCGGGCTCGAGTTCGGCGCTGGTTTCCAGCAGAGCGATAGCCACTGGGTGCCCCAGGGTGGGGGAAGGCTGGCCGGAGGTGACGGTTCCGACCTTCTTGTCTCCCATGAATACTTCGGCTCCGGCGCGCGCGGCGCGGCGCTGCGTGGAGGTAAGACCCGTGATAGCTACCTGCGGGCCTTCGGCGGCGCGCTGGCGGATGACCTCGGCGCCGACGAAATCGGCCTCCTTCTTGGCAAAAGCACGCGCCATGCCCGCCTCTACCGGGGTGATATCGCGAGAGAGTTCGTTGCCGTAGAGCGGCATGCCGGCCTCGAGGCGCAGGGAATCGCGGGCGGCAAGGCCACACGGCTTGATGTCATACTCTTCACCGGCCTTGAGCAATTCCTCCCACAGCTGTGGGGCATCGGAGTTATACACGATGAGCTCGAAGCCATCCTCACCGGTGTAGCCGGTGCGCGCGATAATGGCAAAGGTGCGCGCTACCTTGCCCATGGTGGCAGCGTAGTAGCCGAGGTTATACACCTCGTCCTGCTTATTGTCTTCTACCAGCGGCACGAGGATTTCTGCGGCCTTAGGGCCCTGGACGGCGATCATGGCGACGTCCCGGGACTCGTTCTTCAGAGTCACATCGAAGCCCTCGGCGCGATTGTTGAGCTCGTCCCATACGGTATCGGCGTTGCCGGCATTCGGGACGACGAGGAATTTGTCCTCTTCAAAGCGGTAGGTAATCAGGTCATCGATGATGCCGCCGTCTTCAGCGGTAATCATGGAGTACTTGGCCTTGCCCACCTTGAGGGGCTCGAAGTTGGAGATGAAGGCATAGGACAAGAACTTGCCGGCGTCGGCGCCGTTGACCCAAATTTCGCCCATGTGGGATAGGTCAAAGAGGCCAGCGGTGCTGCGCACCGCGCGGTGCTCATCCAGCTCGTTTTGGTACTTCAAGGGCATGTTCCACGGACCGAAGGCCGTGAAAGTGGCGCCGAGTTTTTCGTGCTCGGCATGAAGCGGGGAGGTGAGTAGTTCGGTCATGGTTACTCCTCAGAATCGTCGATGTCGAAAGCTTCTGGTGGTGGGCAGCTGCAGACCAGGTTGCGGTCGCCGTAGGCCTCGTCGATGCGGCGCACCGGCGGGAAGTACTTGTAGCTGTGGCGCAGGGATTTCACGGGCCACGCGGCCTTTTCGCGGCTGAAGGCGAACTCCCACGTATCGGAGCCGATGGACTCCGCGGTAAATGGTGCGTGGTGGATAACGGAGCCTTCGTAGGAAACCTCGCCGTCGATGATCTCTTGGATCTCCGCGCGAATGGTGCGCATGGCTTCAATGAAGCGGCCCAGCTCGCCCAGGTCTTCCGACTCGGTGGGCTCCACCATGAGGGTGCCGGCCACCGGGAAGGCGAGGGTCGGGGCGTGGAAACCAAAGTCCACGAGGCGCTTGGCTACGTCGGCTGCGGTGACCCCGGAGGCGTCGGTAAGCGCGCGCAGATCCAGGATGCATTCGTGCGCAACCAAGCCAGCGTTGCCGGTGTAGAGCACAGGGAAGGAATCTTCCAAGGACTTGGCCAGGTAGTTCGCGCCCAAAATCGCGTGGGCGGAGGCCTGGGCCAGTCCCTGCGCACCGGTCATAGCAAGGTACGCCCAGGAAATCGGCAGCACACCCGCCGAGCCATACTTGGTATTGGTAATTGGTACGCCCTGACCTACCGGGGTAGCGGTGGTGGCATCCAGCTGCGGATCCGCGGCGTTGGTGGGTAGGAAGGGGATGAGGTGCTCGGCCACTGCGACCGGGCCCACGCCTGGGCCGCCACCGCCATGCGGAATGGTAAAGGTCTTGTGCAGGTTGAGGTGGGAAACATCGCCGCCGAACTGGCCTGGGCGGGCCCAGCCGGTCAGCGCGTTCATATTCGCACCGTCGATGTAGACCTGGCCGCCCACAGCGTGGACCTTATCGCATACGTCGCGGACCTCCGGATCAAAGACACCGTGGGTGGAGGGGTAGGTCACCATGATGCCGGCGATGTGGTTGCCGTGCTTGGCAATCTTCTCATCCAAATCCGCCAGGTCAATAGAGCCATCCTCGGCGGTCTTGACCACAACAACGCGCAGGTTAGCCAGCGTTGCCGAGGCCGCATTGGTACCGTGCGCGGAAGCTGGGATGAGCACTACATCGCGCTCGTTATCGCCATTAGCTACGTGGTAGCGGCGGATGGCCAAAAGACCCGCCAGCTCGCCCTGGGAGCCGGCATTGGGCTGGATGGAGACCTTGGCGTAGCCGGTGACCTCGGCCAGCCAGCCCTCAATCTCTTCTACCAAGGCGCGCCAACCGGCGGTCGTTTCCTCTGGTGCGTAGGGGTGGATGCCTGCAAACTCCGGCCAGGAAATCGGCTCCATGGCGGCGGTGGGGTTGAGCTTCATGGTGCAGGAGCCCAGCGGAATCATGGTGCGGTCGAGCGCCAAGTCCTTATCGGCCAGCTTGCGCAGGTAGCGCAGCATCTGGGTCTCGGAATGGATGCGGTTGAAGATCGCGTGCTGGAGTGGCTCCTCGCCACGCTGCAGGTTCTCCGGCAGAGCAAAGTCCGCCTCAGCAGCGTCAGCGCCAAAGGCTTGGGCGAGCTTGGCGACGTCCTCCTTGGTCGCCGACTCACCAAAGGACACCGATACCTTGTCCTCGCCGATGGTGCGCACGAGGTAGCCCTCCTTCTGGAGGCTAGCCTTGATGGTGGCGGCGTCTACGCCGGCGACGGTAACGGTATCGAAGAAGTCCTCGGACACGGGTTGCTTTCCGGCGTCCTTAACGGACTGCGCAAAGGAGGAAGCGAGCGCGTGGACGCGCTGGGCAATGGCCTTGAGACCTTGCGGGCCGTGGTAGACGGCGTACATGGAGGCGACATTGGCCAGTAGTGCCTGCGCAGTACAGATATTAGAGGTGGCGCGTTCGCGGCGAATGTGCTGCTCGCGGGTCTGCAGTGCTAGGCGGTAAGCGGGGCGACCATCCGCGTCCTTGGACACGCCTACGATGCGGCCAGGCATCTGGCGCTTCAGCTTTTCCGTGACCGCCATGTAGGCAGCGTGCGGGCCGCCGAAGAAGAGCGGAACGCCAAAGCGCTGGGAAGAACCGAGCACAATATCGGCGCCCAGCGAGCCAGGACCTTCCAACAGGAGCAGCGAAAGCGGGTCGGTGGCCACGGTAGCTAGTGCGCCGCGGGTGTGCAGCTCCTCGATGATGGTGGAAGGATCAAAGAGATCGCCCTCGGTACCGGTGTAGGCGATTACCGCGCCGATGAGATCCTCGCCCACGAGGCCTTCGCGCAGGTCCACGATTTCTACCTCGAGGTCAATCGCGCGGGCACGCTCCGCGGCGACGGTAAGTACCTGCGGGTGCAGGCGAGAATCCAGCACCACGCGGCGACCCTTCTTTACCGCGCGGGACATAAGTCCCACGGCTTCCGCGGTGGCGGAGGCCTCATCCAGCAAGGATGCATTGGCGATGGGCAAACCGGTCAGGGACTCAATCATGGTCTGGAAGTTGAGCAGCGCTTCAAGACGGCCCTGGGAGATCTCTGGCTGATACGGGGTATAGGCGGTGTACCATCCCGCATCTTCCAATAAACCGCGGCGGATGACCGCGGGGGTGAGGGTGTCAGAAAAGCCTTGTCCGTAGAAGGACTTCAGCACGGTGTTCTGGTTGGCGTACTCCCGCAATGTAGCCTGCGCTTCATCTTCCGAGAGTGCCTCAGGAAGCTGAGGCAGTTCTGCGGCGCGGATCTTTGAGGGAATGGCGGCATCGACCAGCGCGTCCACGCTGTCGTAGCCTACCTTCGCAAGCATGGTGGCCTGCTCCGCAGAATCCGGCCCTAGGTGGCGGGAGATGAATTCCATGTCAGTGAGACTCCTTAATAGGGGGACAGTGGCTGTAACCGCCCCAATTATATGTTTAACAATGGGTGAGCCGATCCCGCTTTGGAAACTTTTATGCAGCGCGTCACTGTATAGAACTGCACCCAGTGCGCTCACCATGGGCTTAGGGGCAAGTCTCCCCCAACACCTCGAATAAAAAGGGACGGATTAGTCCGGCGTTTTCGGATCCGTCACCCCCACTTGGCACCCCAGATATAGCTAAAGCCTCTTAGCCCCGCAGTGGGGCTAAGAGGCTTTAAGCGGCGATAGAACCTTTAGACTTCGAGGTCTGCCTGGAAGTCTGCGGTCTGCAGGCGATCCTTGATGGTGGTGATGAAGCGGCCTGCGTCCGCACCGTCAACCACCTGGTGATCGTAGGTGAATGGCAGGTAGCACATCTGGCGGATGGCGATGGCGTCCTGGCCGTTCTCGTTGACAACAACCGGGCGCTTTTCGATAGCCGCGGTGCCCAGGATGCCGGCCTGTGGCGGAACCAAGATCGGGGTATCGAGCATGGCGCCCTCGGAACCGATGTTGGTCACGGTGAAGGTAGCACCGGTGAGATCGTTCGGCTTCAGCTTGTTATTGCGGGCCTTATCGGCCAGCTCTGCAATCTGCTGAGCGATCTGCGGCAGGGTCATATCCTGTGCCTTGTGGATGACCGGGGTGAGCAGGCCCTTCGGGGTGTCAACAGCGATAGCGATGTTGACGTCCGAGTGGTAGGTCATCTCCTTGGTCTCTGGGTTGTAGGACGCATTGACGTTCGGGTGGGAGACCAGAGCCTCGGCGGTAGCCTTCACGATGAATGGCAGGAAGGACAGGTTTGCACCGTGCTTGTCGATGAACGCCTGCTTGTTCTTCTTGCGCATATCCCAGATGGCAGTCATGTCGACTTCCTGGACGTGGGTCAGCTGCGCGGAAATCTGCAGCGCCTCGACCATCTTGGCGGCGGTGATTTCGCGGATGCGGTTGACCTTCTGGGTGGTGCCGATGAGCTCCTGCTTGGCCGGATCCACGGACTTGGTGGACCAACGTGCGCGTGGGGAGTTATCGGACTGTGCGGCAGACTTGGCAGGTGCATCGCCCTCGCCAGCAGCGGCGAGCACGTCCTGCTTGCGGATGCGGCCGCCCACGCCGGTGCCCTCAACGGTGTTGAGGTCTACGCCGTGCTTTTCAGCCAGCTTGCGTACCAGCGGGGTGACATAAGGAACGTTATCGCCGTTATTGACCTTGGCGGAGGTGTTCAGGGAGGAGTCCTGCTTGGACTCCTTCTTTTCCTCAGCCTTTGGCTCTGGCTTCTTCTCTTCCTTTTCTTCTGCCTTGGGCTCTTCCTTCTTTTCTTCCTGTGGCTCTGGCTTGGCCTCGGAGGAGGATGCGGTGGCGTTTTCGTCGCCGATGCGGGCGATGACTTCGCCGACCTCGATGGTGTCGTCCTCGTCGGCGAGGATTTCTACCAGGGTGCCTGCTACTGGGGAAGGAATTTCGGTGTCGACCTTGTCGGTGGAGACCTCGAGCAGTGGTTCGTCTACCTCGACGGTGTCGCCAACGGACTTCAGCCACTGGGTGATGGTGCCTTCGGTGACGGATTCGCCGAGTTCTGGCATTTCCACGTCGGCTGCGTCGCCGGAGCCGCCGTTGGAGGAGTCAGCCTTCGGCTCTTCCTTCTTTTCTTCTGCTTCTTCCTCGCCCTTATCAGCGGAGGAGTCGTTGGATGCGGAGCCTGCCTCATCCTCGTCACCGATAATGGCGATGACTTCGCCAACCTCGATGGTGTCATCCTCGTCAGCCTTAATTTCAATAATGGTGCCGGCTACGGGGGAGGGGATTTCGGTATCGACCTTGTCGGTGGAGACCTCGAGCAATGGTTCGTCTACCTCGACGGTATCGCCGACGGACTTGAGCCACTGCGTGATGGTGCCTTCGGTTACGGATTCGCCCAGCTCGGGCATCTCAACGGAGTTCGCCATGAGTTATAAGACTCCTCGAAAGTTGGAAGTGTTCTATCGCTACCCGACAATCTTACAGCGTGATGCTCACCCTCGTGCAGATGTGGGGTTAGTAACTACCCTCCTTCCGGGTAAGCTAGGCAATTATGTTCAACCCTTTCCGCCGCAATAAGTCCAGATCGTCGCTGCGACCACCCCGCGGACCGGGGGAGACCGTCCGCCCGGAAGACGCGCAGGATCTGCAACAGTGGGCCGCCGGAAAGGCTTTTGTAGAAGCCTTTGTGGAGCCGGAAACGGTAGTCAATGAGATGTCCGTTGTTGTTGTGGATGAAAACGGCGAGTTCATTCGCCGTCGTATCGGCGGGCCAAAGGGCATCGATGCGGTGGCCAAACTTTTGAGCTGCGATATTTATGATGTAGAAGAAACCGGCTATCCGCAGCGCATGCGCGATCGCATGGAAAGGCAGCGCATCTTGCGCAAAAGGGAAGAGCAAAGGCAACGCCGCGCCCGATTTGAGCGCGGCGAAAATCCCGATACAGGGCGAGAGCTAAGCTAGGTCAGCATCCTCGCGTACATAAATTTGAGACCCGTTGCGGCGGAATTCGGCGGATTTTTCCTGCATACCTTCCTCAGGTGCTGAGCCGTGGGCTGCCGCGTGGACCTGCTCGCCCAGCGTCGGCATGCCCAGCTCGGCCATTTGCCCGCCGAACATCTCGCGGATGTCTTGGCTAATGCGCATGGAGCAGAACTTCGGCCCACACATGGAACAAAAGTGTGCGGTCTTTGCTGGCTCAGCAGGCAACGTTTCATCGTGATAGGCCTGCGCGGTCTCTGGGTCGAGGGAGAGCGCAAATTGGTCATTCCAGCGAAATTCAAAGCGGGCCTTGCTCATGGCATTGTCCCAAGCGCGGGCGCCTGGATGTCCCTTGGCCACGTCCGCTGAATGCGCCGCAATCTTATAAGTAATGACGCCAGTTTTTACATCATCGCGGTTGGGCAGTCCCAAGTGCTCCTTCGGCGTGACATAGCACAACATGGCTGTACCACCCATTGCGATATGGGCGGCACCGATGGCGGAAGTGATGTGATCATAGCCAGGGGCGATATCGGTAACTAGAGGGCCGAGGGTATAGAAGGGGGCATCTGAAGCCCAGTCCTGTTCGAGTTCGTTGTTTTCTTGAATCATGTTGAGCGGCACGTGTCCGGGGCCTTCCACCATGACTTGGACGTCATACTCCCAGGCGCGGCGGGTAAGCTCGCCGATAGTCTTTAGCTCTGCAAATTGGGCGGCGTCGTTGGCATCGGCAAGGCTCCCGGGGCGCAGGCCGTCGCCAAGCGAAAATGCAACATCGTATTGAGCGAAAATCTCGCACAGCTCATCGAAGTGCTCGTACAGAAATGACTCTTTGTGGTGAGCAAGGCACCATCCCGCCATGATGGAGCCACCGCGGCTGACAATGCCGGTCACGCGATTGCTTGCTAGCGGTACATACGCCAAGAGCACACCGGCGTGAATGGTCATATAGTCCACACCCTGTTCGCATTGCTCGATGACGGTATCGCGGAAGATTTCCCAGGTCAGATCCTCTGCCACGCCATTGACCTTTTCCAATGCTTGGTAAATAGGCACGGTGCCAATGGGAACTGGGGAATTGCGCAGAATCCACTCGCGGGTGGTGTGGATATCGTCACCAGTGGAAAGATCCATTACGGTGTCCGCGCCCCACTGGGTAGCCCAGCGCAGTTTGGACACTTCTTCCTCGATGGAGGAGGTAACCGCGGAGTTACCAATATTGGCGTTGATTTTGGTGAGAAATTTTCGCCCAATGATCATGGGCTCAGACTCGGGGTGGTTGACATTATTAGGGATAATGGCGCGGCCGCGAGCTACCTCAGCGCGAACGAATTCCGGATCGCAGTGCTCACGCAGTGCTACGAATTCCATTTCGCGGGTGATGATTCCTTGGCGAGCGTAGTGCATTTGAGTTACGCGGCGCCCAGGCTGAGCCTTAAGCGGCGGGCGCTTAGAGCCTTTCCACTCTTGGGAAGACGCCCCGCGGCGCTGTGCGGCACGTCCATCGTCAGCCAGCTCGCGGCCGCGACCGGCGTACTCTTTGGTATCTCCGCGCTCGCTAATCCACTCGCTGCGCAGGGTCGGTAGCCCCACTTCAGGTGCGCATTCTGGCCCACGTGTGCGGTAGACGCGGAAGGGCTCATTGGGGCCTTGTGGGGAATCATCCAGTTGGATTTCGGTCTCTGGAACTTCTAGACCGTCGTGGTGAATGGGGGAATAGGAATGCTTAGGGTGGTTTTCTGGGGCAGCCGTCATGGCAAGCGCTCCTCTCTTCCTTCGTAGGTATTAACCAAACAGGTTCGAACGGTCTATGCGCAGCTTTAGCGCACTCTCAGCCCGTGCTCGGGCACCCGTGGGGACGCAGATCACCCTATAACAATCGTCTCGCGTAGCGCAGAGCTTTCGCCAATTTGGTGGAGACGCATTTGCCGAGGTGAGGTAGTAGGAGCCTTGGTGGCACAATTCAACAGGAAACTTTCAGGTACTTGACACCCGGATCCAATATCGGCATTCCATACTTAATTCATGCGTTTGAGAGAGCGCATGCGAGAGAGATAGAGAGAACCCCTCCCGTTTCCAGAGGGCGGCTACTTTAGCCGATACATGGAAACACCTTGTAGAGAGACGCCAGCGGCCCTCGGACCACATTCGGTTCGAGGGCCGTAGGCGTTTTCCTGTGTTTAGCAGATGATGGCGCCGGCGGCGGCCAACTCTTGCAACGCGGCCTCGCCGCGGGCTTCGTCCACTGGGGAGCAATATTCACGCAATACGCGGACGGCAAAGCCCTCTTTAAGGGCGTCGGCGGCCGTGGCACGCACGCAGTGATCGGTGGCAATGCCCACGATATCCACGGCGTCAATGTGGCGCTCGCGCAGCCAGTCAGCGAGCAAGGTGCCGTTTGCAGCGCCTTCGAATCCGGAATAGGCGGCGGTGTATTCGCCCTTGCGGAAGTAGGCTTGCGCCGGCCCGATGGCCTCATGCATGGCTGCGCCGTGGGACTCGGCTACGCAGTGCACCGGCCAAGAATCGACAAAATCCGGGTCCTTTGAAAAGTGAGAACCCGGATCGATGTGCCAATCCTGCGTGGCTACGACGGTTTCGTAGCCCTGTTGCAGGGAGGCGATTTTTGCAGCGACCTCATTGCCCCGCTCGGTGCCTAAGGCACCGCCGGGGCAGAAGTCATGTTGTACGTCAACGATGATTAAAGCAGGCTTCATGCTTCTAGGATTCTAAACGCACTAAGCCTGCTGTGGTGCTACTTTGATTCAGCAATCTCGCGCAGGGCGGCAACCACCGTGCGGGTAGGCACGCCCGTGCCCATCTTCGGCGTGTACCCATAGGCACCAGTGGTGTTGAAGGAAGGGCCTGCCACGTCGATATGAGCCCATTCGATTCCCTCGCCCACGAAGTGCTGGAGGTAGGTGCCGGCGTATTCCATGCCGCCCTCACGCTTGGCGTTGATATTGCGGATATCGGCGCTGGCGGACTTCACGGATTCCTCGTGTTCTTCTAGCAAAGGCATGGCCCATGCCTTTTCGCCCACCTCTCGGCCAATCTCGGCCATGCGATCGCGGAATTCTTCCGAGCCCATCACGCCGGCGGTGCGCTCACCCAGGGCGACCATCTGGGCGCCGGTCAAGGTGGCGGTTTCGATGAGGTAATCGGGGATGTCCTCGCTGGCGCGCGCAATGGCGTCGGCAAGCACAAGGCGGCCCTCCGCGTCAGTGTTGAGAACCTCGGAGGTAATGCCGCCGTAGTGGGTGATGACATCGCCTGGGCGGGTAGCATCGCTGCCCGGCATGTTTTCCGCCAGCGGCAGGGTAGCGGTGATGCCCACCTTGAGGTTCAGTTTTGCCGCGGCGATGATGGCGGCGGCCATTGCAGCGGAACCGCCCATGTCAGAAATCATGTCCCACATCTTGGCGCCCGGCTTCAGGGAAATTCCGCCGGTGTCGAAGGTGATTCCCTTGCCCACCAGAGCGACGTGGCGCTTGGCCTTCTTCGGCTTCCAGCTCAAGCGGACCAAGCGCGGCGGGCGGGCGGATCCGCGACCGACGGCCATGATGCCACCAAAGCCCTGCTTTTCCAGCGCCTTTTCATCCAAGACCTCGACTTCAAGGCCGGCCTCTGCTGCTTGGGCAGAGAGGAATTCGGCATACGTTTCTGGGTAGAGCAGGTTGGAAGGGGTATTGACCAGATCGCGAGCGATGAGGACGGACTCGGCGGTTATCTTGGCGCTGTCGAATTCCTCTTGTGCGGACTTTTCCGCCACCACGGTGAAAGTGGTGGTTTCCGCGGCCGACTCGGAGCGCAGGCCAGAGTACTTATAGCCGCCGAGGATGAGGCCTTCTACCACTGGGGCGACGCCAAAATCGCCTAGCGAGGTGGCTACGGCCCCCACCTTGGTGATGGAACGCGCGGCCTGGCCGGCAGCGCGGCGCAGCGTCTCATCGTCTACTTCTTCCGCATCGCCCAAGCCAACGGCGATGATGGAGGCCACGCCCGCCTTGGCCGGAGCCGGCACGCGCGTAACCTCACCGGCCTTGCCAGAGGCCCCTACGGCCACCAATGCTTCATAAGTGGAGCGCAGCGCTGCGCCCCCAAGCAGATCGGTGCCTGGCAGCTCAAGGCCGCCTTCGCCCTCGAATGCAGCGATCAGCAGTGCTTCTGCTTTCTTAGGAACCTTCTTTCCCAGCTTTACCTGGGGAAAGTGGCCGCGTGCGGGTAGATCGGTCTGTGCCATTGTGTCCTCCTTTATGGAAAGGCTTATCAATCTTCCCTCCACTGTACCGCGCGGCGATGAACTTATTCCTGCCTCGCTATAGATAAAGGGGTAGATTGTGGGCATGCTTGATTACACGATTACTCGTACCGATAACCCCACGTCCGCGGAAGAATTGAGAGAGATCCTCGCCAACCCCGGCTTTGGCAAGCACTTTACGGACCACATGGTCACCATTGACTGGACCGAAGAAAAGGGCTGGCACGATGCTCAGGTGCGCCCGTACGGACCGATGACCATGGAACCTGCCAGCAACGTATTCCATTATGGGCAGGCAATCTTTGAAGGCATCAAGGCCTACCGTCAGCCGGATGGTTCTATCGCTACCTTCCGGCCGGACCACAATGCGCAGCGCTTTATCAATTCTGCTGAGCGCCTGGCTATGCCCGAGCTTCCGCAGGAAGATTTCATTGAGTCCCTGCGCCAATTGGTGGAGGTGGATCAGGACTGGGTACCAGAAGCCGGCGGGGAAGCAGCGCTGTACCTGCGCCCGTTTATGATCTCCACCGAAGTCTCCTTGGGAGTTCACCCGGCCAATTCCTACCGCTACGTGCTCATTGCCTCCCCAGCGGGTTCCTACTTCAGCGGCGGAATCAAGCCGGTTTCGGTGTGGCTATCCACTGACTACGTGCGCGCAGCACCCGGTGGCACCGGCGCGGCCAAGTTTGCGGGCAACTACGCAGGCTCGCTCTTGGCGCAGGCCCAGGCGGATGAAAAGGGCTGTGACCAGGTGGTCTGGTTGGACGCCATCGAGCGCCGCTACATCGAGGAGATGGGCGGAATGAACCTGATGTTTGTATATGGCTCTGGTGATAGCGCGGAGATTGTTACACCAGAACTATCGGGTTCCTTGCTGCCCGGCATTACCCGCGAATCCCTATTGCAGGTAGCCCAGGATTTGGGCTACAAGGTCACCGAGCGCCGCATCACCACCGAAGAGTGGCAGCGCGATGCCGAATCCGGCGCTATGTCAGAGGTCTTTGCCTGTGGCACTGCCGCAGTTATCACTCCGGTGGGCCACGTGATGGGAGACTCTGCCGACTTCCAGGTCAATGGCAACGAAGCGGGTGAGATCACCATGGCCCTGCGCGAGCGCCTCACCGGAATCCAGCGCGGCGCAGTGGAGGATACCCACGGTTGGCTCCATACCCTAGTGAAGTAGCCCCCCGCTTAGGCGTCCGCGGCGATCTCCACTCCGGTGAGCAGCATCGGCAGCGCCGCGAGCGCGCCGAGTGCAGGTTGTGGCTCCATTCCCAGTTCCATCAGGGGGTGGAGCCCTAGCTTTTCCAGCGCCAACTTGTGTGCAGGGGCAGTGGATAGGGTGGTGGCGAAGAGCCATTCTTTAACACCAGGATTATCGCGCTCGGCAAGGAGCGCGGCGGTGGCGGTCAAGGGGGCATCGATAAGCAGGGGCGTACGGCGCTCCGCGGCCTGGGTAATAAACCCCACCGTGGCTGCTAGAACCGCAGACTGGCACGATTCAACCAGCTCCATGCCTTCGAGGTTGCGGGCGCGGAACATAGCGTCCCGGATAGCGCAAACCTCGCGCTTCCAGTCTTCTACGCTGCGCTGCTTGCCGACGATCACTACCGGTTCCGTCTGCGTCATCGTTGCCATTACCACGGCCGGTACTCGGGCGAGCTCTTCGCCGCCGGGAATGAGTAGGTCAGCCCCGGCATCAATTTCCGCATCCGCTGTTGCGGCTCCAAGGCTGTAGGCCTGGGAATAATCCGTCACGGTGACTACATTCAGCCCGGCCTCGGCGCGACGCGCAGCGGTCTCAGCGGCCGAAAGTGAGGTCTCTTGATCCGCGAAAATCACGGCCCGCACGCGCCGCGGCTCACGGGCAGGTGCCGCGCCTTGGCAAGCAGCCAGCCATTGAGCGGCGTCGGTCAGGCGCCCCCAAGGGGCGAGCTGTGCGTCCTGTGCGGTATGTGCCTGCTTATCGGGCTGCGGAATGGCCATGAGTAGTCCCCCTAAACGTCAGCGCCGAGCTCCACGCGGGGGCGCGGGATGCGCCACTTGCGCGGCTGGCTGGCGCGAGAATACGCATAAAAGCCAAGGCTAAAGCCGGCTTCGGTGGTGCCAGGGAACTTGGCGCGCACGGCATTATTGCAGCGGCGGGCCAAAATGACGCCCTCGATGGCGAAGATCACGAGGATGACCATCGCTACCGCGTTGATGATTGTTGCAATGCTGGGTACCGCGTAGGTCAAGAACATGACCACGATGAGTACCAAGGCCATCGGCATGACCCAGTTGCTCAGGCTGCGGCGGGCATCCACCCAATCGCGTACATAGGCGCGCACTTGACCCTGGTCGCGGGCGGGCAGGAAGCGCGGATCGCCTTCTGCCATGCGGGCCTGCTGCTCGCGATTGGCCTGCTGGCGCTCTTGGCGCTCCTTCTTCTTATATTCCTTCCACTCGTCCTTGCTCATGGACTTCTTCATGTCCTTGCGATGCTGGTAACGCTGTGCATCGGACATGCCATGGGGATCGCGCTTTACGCCGCGCGCAATCTCTTGCTCTGAGCGCTTTGGCGTAGGACGACCCTTCGGTGGGGTATAGCCCTTGCGCTGGGGCTCTTCCTGAACTTCTGCCTGATCCTTGGCTTGAACAGGAGCAGGCTCAGTGGAGGTCTTGTCATCTTTTTGCCACGGGAGTTTCACGCTCCTCACACTACAAGGTTTAGGTGTGAATAGGGGAATAGGCCCGGCACAGATGGTGTTGAAGGTATGGGCTACCTTTTCCCACCTGAACTAACCGGGTAGGGTAGTGGCAACGAATCCAATACTTATTGAGGAGAAGTGATGACCGCTCCAGCTTCCGCAACCGGCGTCATTCTGACCGAAGCAGCAGCCGCAAAAGCAAAGGCGCTGCTTGATCAGGAGGGCCGCGACGATCTCTCCCTGCGCATTGCCGTTCAGCCTGGTGGCTGCGCTGGCCTGCGCTACCAGCTCTACTTTGATGACCGCACCTTGGATGGTGACAAGGTTGACCAGGTAGGCGGCGTAAACCTCGTTGTGGACAAGATGTCCGTTCCCTACCTGACCGGTGCCAAGATTGACTTCGCTGACACCATCGAGTCCCAGGGTTTCACCATTGATAACCCGAATGCCACCGGCTCTTGCGCTTGTGGCGATTCCTTCAACTAAAGAGAAGGAAATACAAAGAGGGTGGGTGCCACTGGCACCCACCCTCTTTGTATGTGTGGAAGGCTCTTAGAGCTTGACCGGGTAGTCGCGCTGCTCGATCTGTGGATCGATGCGCTTTTCCACAAAGATGCCGTGCCAGATCATAAAGGACAGCACGGTCCACAAACGGCGGGAGTGATCGGAAACGCCATCTCGGTGCTCCTTGAGCATCTCGAGAACTTCCTTCTTATTAAAGATGTCCTCGGTCTGGGACTCATTGATGGTGTCCTGGGCCCAGCCGTATAGCTCATCGCCGGCCAGCCAGTGGCGCATCGGCACTGGGAAGCCCAGCTTCTTGCGGTGTAGAACATGCGCCGGGACGATCTGCTCCATGGCCTTGCGCAGGGCGTACTTGGTGGTGCCGTGAGAAATCTTCAGGTCATAAGGGATGGACTCGGCAACCTTGAAGACTTCCTTGTCCAAGAATGGCACGCGCAGCTCCAGCGAGTTGGCCATATTGATCTTATCGGCCTTGACCAGGATGTCACCGCGCATCCAAGTGAATAGGTCCAAATGCTGCATGCGTGCGACCGGATCAAAGTCTTCGGACTGGGCGTAGATGGGGGCGGTAACCTCGCGGTGGTCCCATTCGCGCTTTGCCCACGGGATAACGCGCTGCATCTGCTCAAAGTTGAAGGAACGAGCGTTGCCGTAGTAACGCTCTTCCATCGTCATCGAACCACGGTTGAGCAGGGACTTGCCCTTCATTCCCTCGGGTAGAGCCTGGGAAAGCTTGCCCAGACCGCGGCGCAGTGGGGACGGGACCTTTTCAAATGGAGCGAGGGACAGTGGTTCCTTGTAGATGGTGTAGCCGCCAAAGAGCTCGTCCGCGCCCTCGCCGGAAAGAACTACCTTGACGTGTTTGCGGGCCTCCTGCGCCACAAAGTACAGCGGCACCAGCGAGGGGTCAGCCACCGGATTGTCCAGGTACCACATGATCTTCGGGATGGACTCGGCATATTCTTCGGGGGAGACAATCTTGACGATGTGCTCCACACCAATAGCTTCCGCGGACTCCGCTGCGACATCGACCTCAGAGTAGCCCTCGCGCTCGAAGCCGGTGGTAAAGGTAAGTAGATCTGGGTTGTGGCGCTTGGCCAGGGTGGCAATAGCGGTGGAGTCAATGCCGCCAGATAGGAAGGAACCCACGGTGACGTCGGCGCGCATGTGCTTAGCGACGGAATCTTCCAGCGCTTCTGCAATGCGGTTAAATAGCTGCTGCTCTTCGCCTTGCTTTACCTGCTGCACAGGGAAGCGAGGCTTGAAGTAGCGCTCGGCGACAACGTCTTCGCCCGGGCGAAGGGTAACCGTGCAGCCGGATTCAACGCGGCGAATATTCGCGTGGAGGGATTCTGGCTCCGGGACGTACTGCAGGTCGACGTAGTGCTCAATGGCGCGTCGGTCAAGGTTGAGCTCTAGACCAATCTCGTCCGCCATTTCAAGGATGCACTTCATCTCCGAAGCGAAAACGGTGCCCGCCTCGGTAGTGGCGTAATACAGCGGCTTAATGCCAAATTGGTCACGAGCAGCAAACATCGTTTTGGTGTGGGTATCCCAGATGACGATGCCGAACATGCCGCGCAGGTGGTTGACTACGTCCTTGCCCCAGTGGTGGTAGCCCACCACGATGGGCTCGCCATCGCCCTCGGTGTGGAAGGTGTAGCCGAGACCCTTGAGCTCCTCGCGCAGCTCCACGTAGTTGTAGATTTCACCATTAAAGGTCATGGCGTAGCGGTCGGGCTGGTCCTCTGGGCCCCAGCGGAGGGGCTGATGGGAATGCTCCAGGTCAATAATGGACAGGCGGTTGAAGCCGAAAGCGGCATCGCCGTCATGCCACGTGCCGGCCGCATCTGGGCCGCGGTGGCGCATGCAGGGCAGGGAACGTTCCAGCGCGTCAACGTACTTATCTACGTTGCCTGTGGCGGCGAGCATGCCAAGAAGTCCGCACATGAAAAGATTGCTCCTTATATATAAGCGTCTATTGCTAGTCACCCACTTTACGGCCAGAGAGCGTGAAACCAGAACACGCCACGGCTTAAGGAAACCTGCCGACTGCCTTGGAATTAGCTTCCCCGATAGGGGTGCGAACTTTCGGATGATGGTTCCGTCCGATTCCTGTGAATTGGCGCACATGGATTCTGTGGCTGCTGGGGGTGCGGTTGGAACATTGTGCAGGTGGGGCGGTAACCTACCAGAAAGAGAATATGAAATGAGTGCACTAGGTGCCCTTTTACGCCTTTAAACAGGCTGGGAATCTGGCAATTATCCTCTATTCTGATTGGGTAAGAGTGCTCTGTGAGTATTCGAGAAGTTTTGTGTGGACAGAAAGGCAGAACACACGTGGGACAGCGTAATAAGCGCACCTTTGCCCGCAAGGCGGGCGTAGCTGGCGCACTTGCCCTGGGTGGACTCGCTCTGGCAGGTTGTGACGTTCAGGCGCCAACTGCTGTAGAGAACCTCCTGGGATTCGGTTGGCCGAAGGGTATTACCCCTGAGGCAGAGGCCATGTACAACTTCTGGATTTGGGTCTGGGTTGCTGCATGGATCGTTGGTTTTATTATGTGGGGCCTGTTCCTCACCGCAATCTTCCGCTGGAGCGCGAAGAAGGCAAAGAAGGATGGCAAGGGCGAGTTCCCGCGCCAGATTCAGTACAACGTTCCGCTGGAGATGGTTCTGACCATCGTCCCGATCCTCATCATTATGGGCCTGTTCTTCTTTACCGTTCAGACTCAGCAGAAGGTCACCGCCTTGGATAAGGATCCGAAGGTTGTCGTTGACGTTACTGCGTTCCAGTGGAACTGGAAGTTCGGTTACGCCGAGAATCACGTCAATGGTGAGAACTACGACGGTGCCGACAAGGAGCGTCAGGCTGAGGCAGAGAAGACCGCTCACGACCCTGAGGGTGTAGATAACCCGAACCCAATCCACGGCAAGTCCATGGGCGACCTTTCCTACTTGAACTACAACAAGATTGAGACCGTCGGTACCACCGAAGAGGTTCCGGTTCTGGTTCTTCCTTCCGATACTGCGATTGAGTTCCGCCTCGCTTCCGGCGACGTGTCCCACGCATTCTGGGTACCGGAGTTCTTGTTTAAGCGCGACGTCTACGCACACCCAGAGGCAAACGCTCAGGAGCGTAGCTTCCAGGTGGAAAAGATTGAGAAGCAGGGCGCATTCGTTGGCCGTTGTGCCGAGATGTGCGGTACCTACCACTCGATGATGAACTTCGAAATTCGCGTTGTCTCTCCGGAGGACTTCAACACCTACCTGAAGTTCCGTGAGGACAACCCAGAGGCCACCAACGCGGAAGCCCTGGAAGAAATCGGCCAGGACCCATATGCGGTAACCACCCACCCGTTCTCCGGCGAGCGTGACACCGCTAAGGGCGACAACTACGTAAACACCGCGGCATAAGAGATAAGGACACAACACAATGCGTGCAACATCGAAAGTCTTTTACTCAATCGCGACGTACCTTCTTGTCTCGCTGATTGTCTACATCTTCGGCGTCACCTTCGTTAAGGACGATGGCTACCTCTACGGTGCCGAGTGGGTTGGCATCGTGGGCATGTTCCTTGCCTTCCTGCTGTGCATGATGCTGGGTGCTTACCTTCACTTCACTGATGACCGCAGTGACGTCCTGCCAGAGGATTGGGAAGAGGCAGAAACTGAAGATGCCGCTGGCATCCTTGGCTTCTTCTCCCCAGGCTCCATCTGGCCGCTGGCTATGACTGGCGCCATTGGCCTTCTTGGCTTGGGAATCATCTTCCTCTACTTCTGGCTGATTGCCCTCGGCGCTGTCTGCCTCATCGCAGCCTGCACCGGCCTGTCCCTGCAGTACGGCCTGCCGAAGGAAAAGCACTAATTCCTTGATGTAAGGGAATCCCTGCCTAAAACTTCTCCGCCCTCCTAGTTATCATGGCTAGGAGGGCTTTGGCGATCCAGCGTCGTTCGCGGCGCAAGAAAGTTCCCGAGAGTTTCAAAAAGTTTTACCGGTGGGGGAGGCGTGGCTGATCTTGCTGCATGTTCGCGATAGCGTTTCTTCTGCATTCTGGCACGTAAAAGCCGATTTTTGCGGGGGTCGTTCGAAAGTTGTAAAGCAGGGCGTTTGGGGGGCTCGTGGAGTGTGATTTATCTCTCCAGGCAGCGGGGTTCGGGTACACGGACGGGTGCATCGATAAGTGGGGGCGTCGGGTGGCCGGGGTGCTTCGGAATTTCAGGGTAGGGCCCGACGTGTGGTGTCACCTGCATCAATGGGGCGTCGGAAAGCGGGGCGAAAAGTTCCCGTTTGGAAAAATAAAGTTTTTGACTCTGACTTGCTGGCCTTTTGCTGGACGAAGCATCAAAAAAGAATAGAGAAAGCGGGGGGGGGAATCGAGGTGACTTTAGCGCCCAGAACAGCCATAATAGCCACTGTGACGAGCGTAGTTTCTAACCAAGGTATGACAGCACCACGTGCTGCCTCGCTGAACCGACCCAATATGGTCAGCGTGGGCACCATCGTGTTCCTGTCTCAGGAATTGATGTTCTTTGCCGGACTGTTCGCGATGTGGTTTACCTCGCGAGCTAACGGTCAGGAAGGCGATTGGGCGGAGCACACCGCTCATATCAACCTGCCCATGGGTTTCCTCATTACGGCAGTGCTGATTTCTTCTTCTGTGACCTCGCAGTTCGGCGTGTTTGCCGCAGAAAGGGGTGACGTTTACAAGCTTCGACTCTGGTACACCGTGACGCTGGTACTGGGCGTTGTGTTCCTGGGCATCATGGCGTTTGAGTGGACCGAGTTGATTCACGCAGGTGTGACTGTGCAGTCCAGCGTCTTTGGTTCGGTGTTCTACATCATCACCGGCTTCCACGCTGCACACGTGACCGCGGGTCTGATTTCTTTTGCAATCATCCTCGCGCGCGTTGCTAAGTCCAAGTTCACGCCGGCACAGGCGACCGCAGCAATGGCAGTGTCCTACTACTGGCACTTCGTTGACGTTGTGTGGATCGGCGTCTTCACCGTTATTTACTTGGTCCAGTAGCACTGGCCAAGATCCCCAAACAGTCCTCCCGTGTTCGAGTTATCTAAAGGAAAATGATGGATAACAATTCGCAGTCCGTGGCAGTGGAGCAGACCACTGCGGCGGCTAAGAAGACCCGCCGTCGCCGCAAGGCGAAGCGTACCCTTGCCGGTGGCTTCGCTTTGGCGATTGGCCTGTCCGGTGCGGGCGTCTTGGCTTCTGCCTTGACCCCGGACGCACAGGTCGCCACGGCGGAAAAAGATGACCAAGCCCTCGTCCAAGAGGGTAAGGACATCTATGACACCGCTTGTATCACCTGCCACGGTGCCAATCTGCAGGGCATCGAAGGTCGCGGTCCGTCCCTCGTTGGTATCGGTGCTGGCTCCGTGTACTTCCAGGTGCACTCCGGCCGTATGCCGATGATGTCTAACGACGCCCAGGCAGAGCGTAAGGCTCCTCGCTACACCGAGCAGCAGACTCTGGCCTTGGCTGCATATGTTGCAGCCAACGGCGGCGGCGCAGACATTGTCTACAACGACGACGGAAGCGTTGCTCAGGAATCGCTGCGTGGTGCTAACTACAATGGCGAAATCCAGGCAGAAGACGTAGCGAAGGGCTCCGAGCTCTTCCGCATGAACTGCGCTTCCTGCCACAACTTCACCGGCCAGGGCGGCGCCCTGTCCTCCGGTAAGTTCGCTCCGGAGCTGGCTCCGGCAAGCGAGCAGGAAATCTACCAGGCAATGCTGACTGGTCCGCAGAACATGCCTAAGTTCTCCGACCGCCAGCTCACCGCAGATGAGAAGAAGGACATCATTGCCTACCTCAAGTCTGCAAAGGAAACTCCTTCCCCAGCAGGTTGGGACCTCGGCGGTCTTGGCCCAGTAGCGGAAGGCCTGGCAATGTGGATTATCGGCATTAGCGCCCTGTGCGCTGCCGCTATGTGGATTGGATCGCGCTCATGAGCAATGTGAAGAAGAATTACACTAACGCTGAGCTCGACAAGATGAGCAACGATGAACTCGCTGCTCTTGGTACCGAGCTCGACGACGTCACCGTTGCGTTCCGCAAGGAGCGCTTCCCAGTCGAAGGTGACCCGGCTGAAAAGCGCGCTGGACGTAACGTTGCTATCTGGTTGTTCCTGTCCGTCATCGGAGGCCTCGGATTCCTCGGCGTTTACCTGTTCTGGCCGTGGCAGTACAAGCAGCTAGGGGAGGAGGGCCACATTTGGCACACCCTCTACACCCCTCTGCTGGGTATTACTGCAGCCCTCGCAATTTGCGGCTTGGGCATCGCCATCGTTCAGTACGTTAAGAAGATTCTCCCTGAGGAGATTTCCGTTCAGCGTCGTCACGACGGTCCTTCCGAAGAAGTTGACCGCCGTACCCTGACCGCTCTTCTGAACGATTCTTGGAAGACCTCCACTCTGGGTCGCCGCAAGACCGTTCAGGGTCTGTTGGGCGGCGCCGGCGTTCTGTTCGGTCTTACCGTGATTGCTCCGCTGGGCGGCGCAATTAAGAACCCTTGGAAGGTTCGCCACAATATGAACTATGCCGGTGACGGCACTCTGTGGACTTCCGGTTGGACCATGCACAATGAAGGCGTCAAGCTCTACCTGGCGCGCGACACCGGTACTATCGCCGAGAAGCACTCTGGCGAAACCGGTGAGCACTACAGCACCAAGGGTGTTACCCGCTTGGTTCGTGTGCGCCCGGAGGATCTGGCGGCAGGCGGCATGGAGACCGTCTTCCCGCTGGCAGAAGAAGACGTTAACGATGGCGACAAGTACGATGCCGAGCGCGATGTCTACGAGCACCACATGCACTCGATTCACGGCAACCGCAATGCGGTCATGCTGATTCGCCTGCGTCATAATGACGCTCAGAAGGCAATCGAGCGCGAAGGTCAGGAAGACTTCCACCACGGCGATTACTACGCCTACTCCAAGATCTGTACCCACATCGGTTGCCCGACCTCTCTGTATGAGGCGCAGACCAACCGAATCCTGTGCCCGTGCCACCAGTCGCAGTTCGACGCTTTGCACTACGGCAAGCCGGTCTTCGGCCCGGCTGCCCGTGCACTGCCACAGCTGCCTATCACGGTGGATGACGAGGGCTACCTCGTTGCACAGGGCAACTTCATTGAGCCTGTCGGCCCGGCATTCTGGGAGCGTAAGTCATAATGAGCAATAAACTCGCCCAAATGGGCAACAACATGGATGAGCGCTATAGCGCCGCCGGCGTGCTGAGGACTCAGCTGAACAAGGTCTTTCCGACCCACTGGTCCTTCATGCTCGGTGAGATGGCGCTATACAGCTTCATCATTCTTGTACTGACCGGTATCTACCTGGCGCTGTTCTTCGACCCTTCCATCACCAAGGTCATTTACGACGGCACCTATGCACCGCTTAACGGTGTAGAAATGTCCCGCGCATATGCCACCGCGCTGGATATTTCCTTCGAAGTTCGTGGTGGCCTGTTCGTGCGCCAGATGCACCACTGGGCAGCTTTGCTGTTCATGATGTCCATGGTTGCGCACATGCTGCGCATCTTCTTCACCGGCGCATTCCGTCGTCCGCGTGAGGCAAACTGGATCATCGGTTGCGCACTTATTCTGCTGGGCATGATCGAGGGCTTCCTTGGTTACTCCCTGCCGGACGACCTGCTTTCCGGTGTTGGTCTGCGAATCATGTCGGCCATCATCCTGGGCCTGCCGATTATCGGCACCTGGCTGCACTGGGCAATCTTCAGCGGTGACTTCCCGTCTGACCTGATGCTGGATCGTTTCTACATCCTGCACGTTCTGGTTATTCCGGGCATCATCCTTGGCCTGATTGCAGCCCACCTGATTATGGTTTGGTTCCAGAAGCACACCCAGTTCCCTGGACCGGGTCGTGCAGAGAACAACGTGGTTGGCGTCCGCATTATGCCGGTCTTCGCCACCAAGGCTATTGGTATGGGCATGATGGTTGCTGGCGTACTGGCGCTGATGTCTGGTCTGCTGACCATCAACGCCATCTGGACGCTTGGACCTTATAACCCATCCCAGGTTTCCGCTGGTTCTCAGCCGGATATTTACATGCTGTGGACTGACGGTGTTGCCCGTGTCATGCCGGCATGGGAGCTCTACCTCGGTAACTACACCATTCCTTCCGCGTTCTGGGTAGCTCTGCTGTGTGGCCTCATGGTCGTCCTGCTTATGTCTTACCCGTTCTTGGAGAAGAAGTTCACCGGTGACGATGCACACCACAACCTACTGCAGCGTCCGCGCGATGTTCCTACCCGCTCCGCTATTGGTGCGGCTGCCATCGTGTTCTTCCTGCTGGTTACCCTGTCCGGTGGTAACGACCACGTGGCACACTTCTTCCAGATTTCGCTGAACGCAATGACCTGGGTTGGTCGTATCGGCCTCATCGTGCTGCCACCGATTGCGTACTTCATGACCTACCGCATTTGCGTTGGTCTGCAGCGCTCTGACCGTGAGGTGCTGGAGCACGGTATTGAAACCGGCGTTATCAAGCAGATGCCGAATGGTGCCTTCATTGAGGTTCACCAGCCACTCGGCCCGGTTGACGCCGATGGTCACCCGGTTCCGCTCGAGTACGCAGGCGCTCAGGTGCCGAAGCAGCTCAACCAGCTTGGCTTTGCGGACTCCGAGACTCAGGGCACCTTCAGCCCTGATGATCCGGCCCTCATGCACCGAGTACACGAAATCCACTCGGATAACCACGACGAGGAAGCGGAGATGTTCCGCCGCCTCAACGAGGCTAACCGCCGTGAGGACGAGGAAAACGGCCGCATCTAACCGCTTTTCCTGAGGACTTCTCGAAACACGCTCACAGACCCGCCCTTGCTCCTATTAAAGGAGCAAGGGCGGGTCTTGCGTATGTAAAGATCAATTCCGAACCCAGTCCTTATTCTTCTAGCTGCAACAAGAGATTTTGAAGGGGGAGCTGTTGCGCTTCTGTGAGTCTTTATGAATCTTGAAGCATTTGAAGGGCTGCTGCTGAAGCTTGTTGTGTAGTCGGTTTAGTACGTGTTCTGGTGCGCGAATTGTCGGTGGTTAGTGGTTCTCTCATGCTTTGTAGCTTTAGGAGCCTAGTGCGTGGGCTCAGATGGGTGTGGATGCCGGAAGTCTTTGTTTGCTGGAAGCACGTTTCGCTCGTCGATTGAGCGCGTTAGGGGGCGTCGGAAAGCGGTTTAGCTAGAACCACCGCAAGGAAAGGCGGCAAAGCGGGGCGCAGTTGCGATGAAAACTAGGCTCTAGGCGTGCGGTAGAGGAGTCAATTGGTGGGGAAGAAGGGGCTGCCAAAATGTCTTAGTGCTGAAAGTCACAATTTAGAATTCTCTTAATTGTTAAGCGTTTTCTTAGTAAGGGTAATTCTTGGTCGGGTGTCTGTCATCCTCTGTCGTTTGTGCAGCTTGTGACCTTAAAGCCTCTAAATCTGGTGGGAACTAGCGTCCGTGTGGAGGTTAAATCTCGACAAGGTCAACGGAAGGTAACGAAGCGATAACAAACGTTATTTTGGTGTCGCGAATGGACATTGCTTGTGATGATTTCGTAACCTATTCGAGACATTGAGTTACCGCCCGAAAAGGTGCTCAATCTAAACAGAAGAATTACAGCGCCGCATCTGGCCCCTCCTACTGAGGGGCCGAGCGGAGGAAATCCTAAAGGAACGGATTCCCAACGAACGCTAGTCCCCCAGGGTCAGAGCTTCCTTTACAAGGGGAGTAGGCGCGCAGGAAGATTTGGAGTTTTACTCATGGCACAGCACCGTCGTCAGGGCATGAAGAACACCCGTCGCATCGCATCTACTGCAGCACTGGCTGCAACCGCCGCCGTCGTCGCACCGGGCGTCGCACAGGCAGCAGAGGTCGTCGTACCTAATACTGACTACCGCTTTGAGGTAGCAGGTCTGGAAAACGTCCCGAACATTGACCAGGTTCCGAACATCGACCGCTACGTTCCGTCCCTGGGTAAGGTTTCTAACCAGCAGAACACCAACTACGCAGCAGCTGGCCACAAGCAGGCCGCTCCGGCACAGCAGACCGTTGGCCAGAAGGCACTGGCTGCAGCACGCTCCGTCATCGGCTCCCCGTACGTATACGGCGCCGCTGGCCCGAACGCCTTTGACTGCTCCGGTCTGACCAGCTGGGCATACGCTCAGGCTGGCAAGCAGATTCCGCGTACCTCTCAGGCACAGGCTGCCGCCGGTACCCCGGTACCGCTGGATCAGCTGCAGCCGGGTGACATCATTGCTTACTACGGTGGCGCTTCCCACGTTGGTATCTACACCGGCCACGGCACCATCATCGACGCCCTCAACTCCGGCGTCCCAGTTCAGGAGCGCGACCTGAACTACATGCCGATTCACTCCGCAGTTCGCTTCTAAGAAGCAGCGGATCTAGCCCTCCCCTTCGCGGGGAGGGCTTTGTCGTGCATTAGGGGGTAAAACCCGCTATAGTTAATACGATTTCTAAAATTTTCTTAGTCTAAGGGTCCTTACGTGTCTAAACGAGTACTTCCTGCAGCTGCACTTGTGGCGGCTCTTGCTGTTTCGTCGGTTTCTGGGATTTCGCAGGTTGTTGCGCAGGAGGCGGCTCCACAACAGGAGAGCGCCACCGAAGATGTGGACGCCTTGGTAAAGCGCGTTGGCGAAGTTGCGCGCAAGGTTTCTGCCAAGAATGAAGAAGTAAAAGAGCTCGAGGTCAAGCTCGAGGAAAAGCATGCTGAGGTTGCTGAATCTGAGCAGGCCGCCGCTGAGGCACAAACGCGTGCGGACGAGGCGAAAGGCGATGTTTCCACCCAGCAGGACCGTGTCAATGGCATCGCACAGTCGCGCTACCGTGGTGATTCCCGTTCGGCAGTGTCTGGGGCCTTGGCAGCGGAAGATCCTTCCGATGCCGTAGAGCGCATGGGCTACCTCGGCGCGCTTTCCCGCAAGGCCCAGCGCACTCTTGATGCAAAGGCTAATGCCGCTTCCATGGCGGAAGAGGAAAAGCATAAGGCTGCCGACGCCGCCGCGAAGGTGCGCGAGGAAAAGAAGGCGCTGGAAGAGCAGCGCGAGGAGCTCCTCAAGGAGAAAGAGGAGCTGGAAAAGCAGCAAAAGGACATCGAAAAGCAGGTGGACGCCCTCGATGAACAGCAGCGCGAGGCCTGGGAAGGCCAGTTCGGCGGATCTGATAAGCCGGATATGGATTTGGGCGAGGTCGCAGACGGCGCTGCTTCCGCAGCGTTGTCGAAGCTGGGCGCCCCATATGGCTGGGGTGCGGCTGGCCCCGATCAGTTTGACTGCTCCGGCCTGATGTTCTGGGCATATCAGCAGATCGGCAAGTCCATTCCGCGTACGTCCCAAGCTCAGATTGCCGGTGGCACATCGGTACCGCTGGAAGACCTACAGCCTGGCGATATCGTGGGCTATTACCCTGGGGTAACTCACGTGGGCATGTACATCGGTAATGGCCAGGTAGTCCATGCCTCTACCTATGGCGTGCCTGTTCAGGTGGTACCGCTAAAGTCCATGCCGATTACCGGAACGGCGCGGTACTAAGTGGCCCGCGTTCTGCTGGTAACCAATGACTTTCCGCCCAAGATTGGCGGCATTCAGTCTTACCTGCGCGATTTCGTAGCAACCTTAGACCCGCGCGACGTCGTGGTCTTCGCCTCAACCCAGGAATCGCCGGCGGAATTCGATGCTGGGGTGGACTACAAGGTCATTCGCTGGCCTCGCCGCGTGATGTTGCCGACGCCCGCCACGGTGCGTCGGATGCAGGAGATCATCCGCGCAGAAAATATTGACATCGTCTGGTTTGGTGCAGCCGCGCCCCTTGCTTTGATGGGCAAGGCCGCAAAAGAGGCGGGCGCCACCCGTGTGGTAGCTACGACGCACGGACACGAAGTGGGGTGGTCGATGGTGCCCGTGGCTCGGCAGTGCCTGCGCCGCATTGGTGACCATGCTGACGTGATTACCTATATCTCCGACTACACCCTGCGTCGGTTGCGTCGACCATTTGGACCGAATCCGCGCTGGGAGCACCTGCCCTCCGGAGTGAGCGTGGAAGGCCTTTCTCCAGCCACGCCGGAGCAACGCGCAGCGGCAAAAGCTGAGTTTGGAGTCGACGGCCCGACCATCGTCTGCATTTCGCGGTTTGTCCCGCGCAAGGGTCAAGACCAGCTGCTCCGCGCTATGCCTCTAGTGCGTGAAGAATTCCCGGATGCACGGCTACTGCTTATAGGCCGCGGACGCTATCGCTCGGCCCTAGAGCAACTGGCGGAAATGTACTGCCCGGACGCAGTGATCCAAGAAGCAGAAAGCATTGAGACTGCTTTGCACGCAGCGGATGTTTTTGCCATGCCGGCACGCACCCGTGGCGGTGGGTTAGACGTCGAGGGCTTGGGAATCGTGTATTTGGAGGCCCAAGCGTGCGGCCTGCCAGTTATCGCCGGAGACTCCGGAGGAGCACCGGAGACGATGACGGGGGAGACGGGGGTCGTCGTCAAGGGCGCCTCTGTGCCGGAACTAGCTGAAGCGTTGAAAGCTCTCCTGGCCGACCCGCAGCGTAGGCTGCGCATGGGGCAGGCGGGGCGTCGCCATGTGGAAGAGAATTGGACGTGGCGGATAATGGGGCAGCGATTGCGGCAGCTGATGTCTTGATGTGACCCTAACCCGGTTGTCGGTATATTCTGTTATGCATGCTTAAGAACAACTCCGCCGATCTGACTATCGGCTTCGACGTCGGTGGCACCAACGTGCGCGGCGGAGTGATCACTCGGGAGGGTGAGATTCTCGCGAGCCGCACGGTTCCTACTTCCATGGACGCCGAGCAGCTGGAAGCGGATATTGTGGGCATTGTCAATGAGCTGCGCGCTGACTATGAGGTGGACGCCGTTGGCCTCGCCTTGGCGGGATTTTTGGATCCTACGTGCGAGGTAGTGCGCTTCGCCCCGCACCTTCCCTGGCGGCACGCCAATGTGCGGGAATCACTCTCGCAGAAGCTCGGTATGCACGTGCGGTTGGAGCATGATGCAAATTCCGCCGCGTGGGGTGAGTGGTGCTTTGGCGCCGGCCGTGGAGCGGAGGATTGGGTTTTCTTTGCGGTAGGAACAGGTATCGGTGCCACTCTGATGACGCATGACACCATCTACCGCGGCGCGTTTGGCACCGCCCCAGAATTTGGGCATATCGTGGTAGTCCCTAATGGTCGGCAGTGCTCCTGCGGTAAGCGCGGCTGCTTGGAACGCTATGCCTCCGGCACCGCGTTGCCGGATACCTGCGCCGATTTGCGTGGGAGCTATGAAACCTCGCTGCCGGCTGAGCCCACCGGTAAGGAAATTACCCAAGCGGCGCGCCGTGGAGATCCGCTTGCCGTAGCGGTAATGGAAGACTTCAGCCGGTGGCTGGGCCAGGGCCTATCCATTGTTGCTGATGTTTTGGATCCGGAGCTCATCGTGCTCGGCGGCGGCGTATCCCAAGATGCGGACCTCTATCTCGAGGGCGCTGCCCAAGCCATGGGGCAGGATATTGTCGGGGCAGGGCATCGCCCCCTCGCACGTGTTGCCACCGCAGAATTAGGGTCGGCAGCGGGTATGATTGGCGTAGCCGATTTGGCCCGCAGCGGCCGTTAATACTAACAAAGGACGACCTGGCGATGAAAAACAAGTGGTACTGGGCTTTTAAGCACATCTTCTTCGGACCCGCCCTGCGAGTATGGAATCGCCCGTGGACCGAGGGCATCGAGAAAATCCCCGCTGAGGGTCCTGCGATTTTGGTGTCGAATCACCAGGCCGTCATGGATTCCTTCTTCTTTCCTTTGGTGTGCCCGCGCCAGATCACGTTTCCGGCTAAGTCGGAATACTTCACCACTCCGGGTCTTGTCGGCAACCTGCAAAAGTGGTTCTTTACCTCGGTAGGCCAGGTCCCCATTGAGCGCGATAGCGAGGACGCAGGCGACGCCATCGTGGAAACCGCAGAGGGTATTTTGTCCCGCGGCGATCTCTTCGGTATCTATCCGGAAGGAACTCGTTCCCCAGATGGCCGTGTGTACAAGGGCCGTACCGGCATGGCGCGCATCGCCATGGAGACTAATCAGCCAGTATTTCCCATTGCGATGATCAATTCGCGCAAGGCCAATCCCATTGGCTCGTGGATTCCCCGTCCATTTAAGGTTGGCGTGCGGGTAGGAGACCCCATTTGGCCGCATGAGTGGGCCAAGGAGCGCGGGATGAATCCGGCCGAGCATGAGACTATCCGCGCCTTCACGGATTTTGTGATGCGCGATTTGGCCGAGCTGAGCGATAAGCCTTATGTTGATGTGTACGCCTCCGATGTGAAGGCTTCGCTTAAAGCCGGCCATGGTTACCCCGCCGGCGCCGAATACAAGGGGAGGTAATCACTATTCCCAAGGCCCGCTTAGCTTGGCCAGATACCGCTAAAGGCGTATCCATTATCGGCGTGGTGCTCTTGCACGTCACGCTGGTGGTTCCGGAAGGTGAGCTAACGTGGTTGGCTGACCTAAACATGTGGCTGGACCCGCTCCGCCTACCCTTGTTTTTCCTCGTATCCGGCTATTTCTCTACCAAGATCTTTCGCTATTCTTTCAGCGAGCTTTTTACCCGCCGCCTATGGTTTTTCCTCGTGCCCTATACGGTGTGGATGACCGTTGAGCTGTGGACTAAGCGCATCGAGTACCACTGGGTATTTGGTGATCCCTATCTGCAGCTTACTGATCTGCTCTATAACCTGCTGCTAGGCCATACCATGGCGTGGTTCATTCACGCGCTTATCTTTTTCAATATATTTTTGTGGGCCGTACGCAAGTTGCCCGCGTGGGCAGGCATTGGCCTGAGCTTTGCACCGCTGCTGTTTATAGCGTGGCAGGATCATTATTACTTTATTGGCAAGGCAATCATGTTCTTGCCCATCTTCGTCGGTGCAGCCTATCTCCGCGGGCCTATTACGCGGTTTGCCGACGCCGCCGAAGCCCCCTTCAAAGGCACCTTCCGCACGGCCTCTATGTGGGCGTATAGCGCGGCAATCATCAGCTACATCGCGGGACTTACCATTCGGCACACCTGGAATGCCGTCGAAGGCGAGGTAGCGGTGCAGTGGCCTCTGCCAGGCGGGGACATTCTTGGCCGAGGCGATCTAGACCTGCTGATCCGCTTTGCGGAGCAGACGCTTGAAACCCCAGCGGGCATCGTCGGTGCTGTCCTTATTAGCCATATTCCGGCCCTGTCCACTTTTGTAAAGTTTGTGGGCCGGCATACCCTGCCCATTTACTTGGCCCACCCAATCGGCATGACGCTGGGGTACGGCTTCTTCATGGCCCACCGCGATTATGTGGTGAGCCTTGCTGGCCAGTGGCCGATGGAAAACACCTGGTTCTGGATCGGAATGTGCTTCTTCTACTCCGCTGCGGCGTCGGTAGCGCTCTGGGCCTTCGGGAAGGTCCCTATCCTTGGCTGGACGCTGGTTCCGCCGCGGATTGATAAGCGCCGGCCCGTCGTAGAGCCAATGGTAGCGAGCAAAGAACCAGCAGAGCGGTAACGATGGCGTAGTCATTGCCCACAATGTGCTGCCACCATGCCCAGTTCAGCTCTTGGTCATTGGCATGGGGGACGAGCCAATGGCCGCGGGCCAAAAGCGCCAGCCACGTCAGCGCCCCGAGCGCCCAGTGGCGCCGCGCCACTAGCAGCACGCCCGCCAATACTAGCCAGGTGAAGTGATGCGACCATGAGACGGGCGAGCACAGGAGCGATACTGAAGCGGCCAGCAGCATGAGTACCGCCTGGTTCTCGTGGGAGAGGCGCTCCATGGCAAACCACACGATGGCTACGACGAGGACAACGGCCACAAGCCACAGCTTTTCAGCGTGTTCAGGGACTAGGCGGCTAAAGAAACCGCGCAGAGATTGGTTGGAGCTATAGGCAAGTCCACCGATGCGGTTGGAATCGCGCAGCGTTTCGCTCCAATACTGGATGGAGCTATGCGGATTGCAGGCGAAGGCGATGAGCCCAGCTGCCAGAAAGGAACCCAGGGCGCTGAAAAATGCGCGCCATTCGCGGCGGACGAAAAATACGGCGAGGAATACCGCAGGGGTGAGCTTGATCGCCATAGCGATGCCGGTAAGCACGCCCCTGCCGCGTCCAGGGCGCAGCCAGAGAATATCGACCACTACGAGTGCGGTGAGCAGGATGTTGACCTGCCCGAAGCTGAAGGTCTCCGTAATCGGTTCAGTAAGCATTGCCGCTAGAAGCGCCCAGCCTGCCCATCCCGGGCAGCCAAGAGAGCGCAGGACCAGGGCAACGCAGACCCACAGGGCAAGAAAGGAGGCGATAGAAACCAGGATGCTTGCAGCAGTGAGGGGAATCCAGCTCAGTGGGGCAAAAAGCAGCGCCGCAAAGGGCGGATAGGTGAAGGGAAGAGAGACATCGCGATTGCTGCCAACGAGGTAGTCCTTGGCGTAGAGGTCGCTGCCAAAGCCGGCCCCGCCTTCGCGGTAAACGTCCAGGTCAATGTGGTAATACGTGGAAAAATCCCCGGAGAAAAGCTCCGGAATATCGATAAGCCACCAAAGAGCCACGAGGGCAGAGAGGCACAAGGGCAAAGCAGTAAACCACAAAGATTTCTTCACGCCAGAAGTCTACAACCGTCTCTTTAAGGGGCCAATTTATCGCCGCAGACTAGGCGGCACTAGGCTTGGGAGACGTGCGCTACTTCTATGACACCGAATTTATCGAAGATGGACAAACCATTGAATTGGTCTCCATCGGCATCGTCGGTGAGAATGGCAGCGAGTACTACGCCGTGTCTACGGATTTCGATCCGTCCAAGGCCAATTCTTGGGTCAAAGACAATGTATTGGCCAAGCTGCCTAGCCCGCGGGACCCAGTGTGGAAACCTCTGGAGACCATTCGCGCGGAGGTCTTCGAGTTTCTTACCCAGAGCTCAACCCCGGTAGAGCTGTGGGCGTGGGTGGGCGCGTATGATCATGTGGTCTTGGCGCAGCTGTGGGGCGATATGGCCGGATTGCCTAAGCGCATGCCACGCTATACCCGCGAGTTGAAGCAGTACTGGGAGTTTGCAGGCCGTCCGAGCCTGCCGGCCGTGCCTAAGGGCAATCACGATGCGCTTGTCGACGCCCGCCATAACCTCGCCAAGTTCCGAGCCTGCGCCCAGGTGCTTCCGCTGTCTAAGGGCAATAGAATTAATATCTAGAATTTAACTAACTCGCGATAGGCGCTTGATGGTTAAATAGCAGTGTGAGTTGGACAGTAGATATTCCGCAAGGCGTTCTCCCAGACCTCCCGCCATTGCCCGCCGGCATCGACGAGGTCTTCCAGGACGTCATCAAGCGTGACGCAAAGCAGCAGCCCAGCTGGGATACTTCCCAGGCCGATAACGTGCGCAAGATTCTCGAGTCCGTGCCGCCCATCGTGGTTGCGCCCGAGATCGAGGCGCTCAAGAAGAAGCTGGCAGACGTTGCCTTGGGTAACGCCTTTTTGCTCCAGGGCGGCGATTGCGCGGAAACCTTTGAGTCCAATACTGAGCCGCATATCCGTGGCAATGTGAAAACGCTGCTGCAGATGGCCGTGGTGTTGACCTACGGCGCTTCCGTTCCCGTGGTTAAGCTCGGCCGCATCGCTGGCCAGTACGCCAAGCCACGTTCTTCCGATACGGACTCCAATGGTTTGTTGAATTACCGCGGTGACATTGTCAATGGCGTGGAGCCGACCGATGAGGCTCGTCGCCACGACCCGGCCCGAATGATCCGCGCTTACGCGAACTCTTCGGCGGCAATGAACCTCGTGCGTTCTTTGACCTCTTCCGGCACTGCGGATCTCTACCGCCTGCATGAGTGGAACCGCGAGTTCGTGCGCAATTCCCGCGCTGGTGCCCGCTACCAGGACTTGGCCCGGGAGATTGAAAACGGACTGAACTTCATGAATGCCTGCGGCGTGCATGATGACACCCTGCGCTCGGCCGATATCTACTGCTCGCACGAGGCTTTGCTGAAGGACTATGAGCGCTCCATGCTGCGCTTGGGCCAGGACAATAACGGCGATACCAAGCTCTACGATCTCTCCGCACACCAGGTATGGATTGGTGAGCGCACTCGTGGCATCGAAGATTTCCACGTGAACTTTGCGGCGATGATTGGTAACCCAGTGGGCATCAAGCTGGGACCGGGCGTCACCCCGGAGCAGGCCGTGGAGTACGCGGAAAGGCTGGACCCGAACCGCGAGCCGGGGCGCCTGACCATGATCTCGCGCATGGGCCACGATAAGGTGCGCACGGTTCTGCCTGCCATTGTGAAGGCGGTGGAAGACTCCGGCCACAAGGTGGTATGGCAGTCCGATCCGATGCACGGCAATACCTTCACCGCTTCTAATGGCTACAAGACTCGCCACTTTGACAAGATTGTGGATGAGGTTCAAGGCTTCTTCGAGGTCCACCGTGAATTGGGCACCCACCCGGGTGGCGTACACCTTGAGTTCACCGGTGAAGACGTCACCGAGTGCTTGGGCGGCGCCGAGGACATTACCGACGTGGATCTGCCGGGCCGCTACGAGTCGGCCGTGGATCCCCGCCTTAATACGCAGCAGTCGCTCGAGCTGTCCTTCCTCATCGCGGAGATGCTACGTAACTAAATCCACAGGTTCGGCGTCATGCCGTAGAGCGAGGAGCCGAACCACCACCCGCCGATAGCCACCGCGCCCACCGCAATCGCGACCACTACTAAGTACAGCACTAGTGACAGCGGATTGCGGTTGGTCAGCGGACGCTCGGCGGGTTCTTCATGTGCGCTTTGGACCGGCTGCTCGGGGACAGGAGCAGGTACCGGTGCAGGCGCAGAGGCAGCTGCCGGCGCAAATGGTTCGAGTGGGGGCTCGGACGCGGAATACGGCTGTGCCTGGGGGCGTGACAATGATTGCGGCTCCGGTTCTGGAGCGGCCCCGGCCTGTGGCAAATCCAGTTTCGTCTCAAAGCTAAGGCGCTGCGGCGGGATGACTTCAGTCGGGCCGCCGTCGAGATGCTCCGTTTCGCCCTGCGGAATGCTGCGGGTGGGTTCGAAAATTTCCGTGGCTCCAGTGCCCGAAAAATCCGTGGGTGCTTGTGCCGTGCGCGCCGCGGCAGCGTTCCTTGGCACTGGGATGGTCACGTCCGGAAGATCGAGCTCTCGGCAAACATCATCGAGCGCCTCGAGGAATTCTCCGGCGTCGGCGAAGCGCTCGCGGGGATCGCGGGCGGTGGCGGTGGCCACGAGGGCGTCGACAAGCTTGGGCACCCCAGAAATCCGCGAGGACGGCGCGGGGACGTCGGAATCCAAGCGGGCCGTGGCATGCGCTAGGGGAGTATCCCCCGAGAATGGAACGGTGCCGGTAAGAAGCTCGAAGAGGACGATGCCGGCTGAATAGACATCCGAGGCCGGTGTAATTTCTTCGCCCGTGACCTGCTCCGGCGCGAGATAGGACACGGTGCCCACGATCATGTCCGAGGTAGCCTCGGCATTGGTGGCACGCACCAGCCCAAAATCGCCCACCTTTACCCGGTGGTGCGAGGTAATAAGCACATTATCGGGCTTAATATCGCGGTGGATAAGGCCAGTGGAGTGCACTTCCTCCAAGCCGCGCAAAACATTGCGAAGGGTAGAGGTGGCCGCCTGCACCGGAAAGGGGCCGCCCTCGGCCAGTAGCTCGCGTAGCGTACCGCCGTCGATGAGCTCCATGATGAGATAAATGGGCTCGCCTTCGGCGGAAAAATCGTGAATAGCCACGAGATTGGGATGCTGCAAGCGGGCCATGGCGCGAGCCTCGCGAGAAAAACGCTTGATAAAGACCGGGTCATCGGAATAGCGCTCGTCCATGACCTTGGCCGCGACCGCTCGCCCCAGCCGCATGTCCACGCAGCGATAGACGGTAGACATGCCACCGCGGGCAATGGGGCGATCGATCCGGTAACGATTCTCCAGAACGTCACCAATTTCCAACCTAGTCATGCTTCCCAGTATGGCCGATCATCTAGCCCGCGTTAAAGTAGAAAACGTGACTAACCAAGAAAAATCCCTCGATTCCTTGCTCGCTAACGAAGAACTACTCAGCATGCAGCAGGTGGCAGAAAAGCTAGACCTACCCATCACGCGCGCTTATGACCTGCTCCAGGACCGAAAGTTCATTGCCTGGGATTCCCCAGAAGGAAAGCGCGTACCTCTGGCCTTCTTCAACGACAAGGGTGTGATTGCCAAGCATGTAACTGCCGCAATTACCGTGTTGACAGACGGCGGCTATAAGGACGACGAAATCTTCAAGCATCTCTTTACCGAGGATGACTCGCTGCCGGGCCGCCCGATCGATGCCCTGCACGGTCACCTTGCCCGCGAGGTTATTCGCCGCGCGCAGGCTGCCGCTTTTTAGGCACGCCTTCAAAGATCCACTGGGTGGCAAACCACGCCACCACAATCATGCCGATCACCCAGAACCAGTTGTAGAGCTGGTGATTGCCATCGCCGGAGAAAGAGACGCCAATAAACAGGGCCACGCCGGTGGTGAATTTGATGAGCCAGAGCGGCGGCCGGAAGGTGCCCATCAGGGTAAAGATAGAGGCGTAGTACCACGGTAGGGTCACGGCATTGAAAACAAAGGCAACTTGGTACGCGGCCGCGGTGCCCATAATGGCGTCGCGGTTGTCCTTGCGGCAAAGCCACCACACCGCCACCAGCCCAATGAGCATGCAGGCCATGGCGATGCTGCGCAGGACGGCCAGGATGGCGTTATAGGACGCATCCGGCATAAATATTTGTACCGCTGGGAAGATAATATCGGTGGCCAAGGTGGGGCCGGCTAGCGGGTTAATCACCTTGGAATTGCCGCTTACCTGCGATAGCCAGCCCCATGACGTGCCGGAAACCCACGTGATGAGGGCTACTGCGGCGATGATTTCTGCCACTGCGGCGATGCCAGATAGCACAAAGACAGCAAGTTGTCGCCACTTACTGGAGCCCTTGGGAGCGTAGTGGTGGAGCATCATCCATACGATAAACGGTGCCGCAATAACCGCAGTTGCCTTCATAGCCACGGCCGTGCCCACGAGGATGAGGGCGGCGTGGAAGCGCTGATGCAATGCCGCTAGCAGGCCGATAGACACGAGCCCTACCATGAGCGACTCATTATGCATGCCGCCGATAAGGTGCACGATAATAACTGGATTAGCTACACCAAGCCACAGTGCTACCGCAGGATCCGCGCCGAGTTTGCGGGCGATGCGGGGGATTGACCAGGCGATGGCAATAAACCCGAGCAGAGAAAGAACCTTATAGATCACCACGCCTGCAGTGACGTTATCTCCTACCAGGCTGGTGACCAGTTCTCCTATCCACAGGTGAAGGGGACCATAAGGTGTGGTGGTATTGCGCCAATCTTGTGATACCTCAAGGAGGAAGGGTCCGGGGTTAACGGCGGCACCTTCGGTATACGGGTCGAAGCCATCGCGAACCATAGCACCTTGCATGAGGTAGGAATACACATCGCGTGAGGCCAATGGCCCGGCTAATAAAAGGGGAGCTACCCAGGCGATGAGGATGCGCTGGATGTCGCGCAAGCCGCCCTCGGGGAGAGGATTTTTGAGCTGTGGGCGAATGATGGTGCGCCCAGCAAGCACCCACGCTGCGGCTAAGAGGAAAATGCCCACCCAGTACAACGCGAGGCCGAGATTGCGCCCGTGCCCATAAGACAAGAAGCCAATATTTAATGCTTCGAGGAGTCCTCCGCGGTTGCGGGTGGCTCCGCCAGAAAAGGACGCTAGCAATAAAATGCCGGAGGCAGATAGCCCCAGCGGCAGCGCGCGTGGAATGGGGAAAGAGTACGTTTTTGCCACGGCACAACCTACTTGCGGCGAGCAGTGGCCTTGATCGCCAACTGCTCTAGGGCTTCGGTCACCGCGGGATCCACCTGCGCGGCGTGCAGGTGCTGCAGTCCCGATCGCGTTAGGGCATCGATGCGGCGCTCAATTTCTTCTGGTGCGCCCGAATCAGCGATGATCTGGGCCAGGCGCGATAGCTCCTGGGGATCTGAGGTGTGGCCAATGAGCTTGCGCAGGGTAGCAGCAGCTTGTGGATCGGACTCATCCGCGCGCTGGAGCGCTAGCGCTAAAAGTTCGGTTCGCTTTCCTTCGCGCAGATCATCACCGGCAGGTTTGCCGGTCACCGCGGGATCGCCAAAAACACCCAGCTGATCGTCGCGCAACTGGTAGGCAATGCCTATATCGTGCCCATAGCCGCGGAAGGCTGCGATAAGTTCCTCGCTCGCACCGGCGATGGCGGCGCCCAAGTGCAGCGGGCGTTGAATGGTATAAGCGGCCGTCTTATAGCGGTTGACGGAATTGGCAAGCTCTACCGATTCGGACCCTGCCGCCTCCAAAGAGATGTCCAAGAGCTGTCCACCGATAACCTCAGTGCGCATGCCGCGCCACGGGCTGCGGGCACGGTGCAAAGCGGCCGCACTCAGGCCGGAATCTTGGAACATGTCTTCTGCATACACAAGCGCTAAATCACCCACCAAGATTGCCACGGAGGTGCCGAAGAACTCTGGATCCCCCAAGTATTCCGATTCGCGGTGCAGCTTTTCGACGCCCCGGTGCACCGTAGGATTGCCGCGACGGGTATTTGAAGCATCGATAATGTCATCGTGGATAAGAGCGCAGGCTTGGATAAATTCCAAAGAGGCGGCCGCGCGGAGCATAGCCGCGGGTTCTTCTTCTCCTCGACCTGCAGCAAGGTAGCCCGCCCAAGCATAGGTAGGGCGCACTCGCTTGCCGCCGTCAAGTACGAAGGATTCCAAAAAGCTCACGGCCTTGGTTACCGGGGCACCAATTTCCGCCACCTGCCCTCGGCGTTGATCGAGAAAGGTGGCGAGTTCCTCGCGCACCGCACCGGGGATTTCCGCAAGCTCAGGAATATTCTGCATAGTCACACCCCACACGATACCGGCTAGGCTGCGCAAGAAATAACAGAGGTTTACAGCGGCAGGCTCGCGCCCAATATGGCAAAGGGGCGGGCATCGGCGGGGTAGAGATGATCACGGAGGACATCGAAGAAGCCGGCGGCTCTATAGAGGCGGAAGGCACCGTTATCCTCGTTCGGCACCTCGGGTGTGGACAACAGTGCGTAGCGCGCCGGAGCATTCCATAGCAATCCCTCTAAAAGTTTTCTGCCTAGGCCGTGCCCCTGGTACTGCGGCAAGACGTGGATCTCTGCCAACTCAAAGTAGTTGCGCACAATGTCCCACTGTTCTTCGGTGGGCCCGCCTTGTAGTAGGAGCCCCCGGCGAAGCTCAGCGTCCCACCAGCTATCTGGGGAACCTAAGAACCCATAGGCCACGCCGACGATGCCATTGTCATGGGTGGCAATCTGCGCGCTGAATCCGGGGCGGGTCACGTCATTTCGCCAGCTTGAAATGCGACTATGCAAGATCGCGGGGTTGTAGTGCATTGCCTCGATGTAGATTTCCACCAGTTGCGGGGCTAGCAGGGAGAATTCCGGCGGGGTTAGGCGGCGAATTTCAAAGCTCACACTTCCTATGACACCAGAAGTCTGTGGCGGAGGGGAAAGCAGGGCTCGCTATATTCTTCGAAATTCATAAAAGTGAATCGAACAAGAAGACTGAGGAAAGCGTGTGTCCAGCTATTAACATTGCTCGAATCGAACAGGTGAACTATACTCGGGGTTGAAATGTCTAGCGGCTTACTTAGGGTCAGGGGCAGTTCAACGACGTTATTTATTTAGTTAAGGGCAAAGACAATGGCACAGATTATTTCGGCAACGCGTACCCGTTCTCTTGGGCGAGAAGGTGGCAAGCGGGCACGGTTCCTCTTTCAGGCACGAGAATTATTAGACGCCGCGCGAGGTTATGCGGCTGAGGGGCGATTCGATCAAGCCTTAGAGGTGGCGTACCAATCGGCTCTACGTACTGCTGGCGCACGAGTGGCTGCATCTGTAGTGGCTCGGCGCCGCCGCCTTCCCTCCAGCGCATGGGATCGTTTAGCGCTCGTCGGTGTGGAGGACAAGCGGTGGGCTGAATCCTTTAAGGGGTATTCGCGGACTCGTGCGCGCGTGTCTTCGGGGCTGGATGAAGCGCCGAGCGAGGAATATGTTTATGGCCTCATGCAGCGTGCTGCACAATTTTTGGATGAAAGTGAGGCAGGGACTACTTTCGGCACTTTTGCTGCGTAGTCACTCCGTGGGGGCGCTCACTACCTTTTGGGGAACATACTGATTATTCTGGGCGTTAGTATAGATAGAACTATCACCGCCCGAAGCTCAATCCCTAGTTGGAGGAACAGTGTCTCTTTCCGAGCAGGAGCAGCGCACGCTCCGTGAAATTGAGGAATCGTTACTTGCTGACGATCCTAAGTTTGGCGCTTCCGTTTCTGAGCCTACGTCGTTCGGCGGATCTGGCGGTGCGGTAACCCTCCGAGGCGTAGCGCTCGTTGTCGTTGGCCTTTGCATGCTTATCGGCGGAGTTGCTCTCGCCCAGCAAAGCCTGTGGTTTATCGTGCTTTCTATCGCGGGCTTTTTGGTGATGTTTGCCGCCGGTGTGTGGATGCTGCGCGGAGATGGATCTGGGCATTCTGCCCAGGGGCATTATTCCAGCGCTCGTGCAAAGAAGTCCGCGTCCCGCAGTGGTGGAGTCAGCGGCAAGTTGGAGGAAAACTTCCGTCGCCGCTTTGAGGAGCGTTAGCGCTTTTTAATTTAGTTCGCCCCGGTTGGCCCAGTGAGGGTCAACCGGGGCATTTTTGTGCCGCGCCAAAATTCCCCACTTTGCCCCACGGATGAGGCGCTGGGTGGGCAATGGTGGGGTGGTTGCCCCATGGGCTTAGATCTGTCTCTTATACACATCTGACGCTGCCGACGATCTACTCTGTGTAGA
>CALLKG010000134.1:0-62342 GCA_938008395.1 Corynebacterium tuberculostearicum | reverse complement strand
ACGAGATCCTCTCTGGTCTCGTGGGCTCGGAGATGTGTATAAGAGACAGGCCCCTCCCCGCCCTTCGCGCTCACCGGCACGAGGCGGGGTCTCTCTTTTTCGTCACCTGGTGAGCGCCTACGGCGAGCTCTGCCCACGCCCCTCCCGTCGCGCTCACGGGGAGCACAAATCAGGGCCACCCGAGGCCGCCGGTGAGCGCGAAGGGAAGTTATCCACAGCTATCCAGACCACGCAGCGGAAAATCGCCCCCAACCCCAGGGTTATCCACAGGATGCCGCGACGCGCATAGCTACAGCTCAACACGACCGCTTAGGTTAAGCCCCATGGGGGAATGGACTACCGCGGAACTGCGCGGCCAAGGTTTGAGCAAGGATGCGATTCGTCGCAAGGTTCGCGAGGGGAAGCTCTTTCGCGTGCACAGGGGGATTTATACCGATGAATGGACGCCCTGGGCGGTGGCGCGGGCGCTGGCGCATGGGCTCAGCCGCATCCATTTCACGGGAAAGACGGCGCAGGAGATTTACCTCGGCCGGCAGCTGACATTTCCTCTGGAAGCGGAGGGACCGCGTACTTTGAAGGGAAAGAACTTTCGCGTTTCGCACTCGCGCCTCAGGGCCACACACAAGGTCGATGGCCTACCTGTGGTGCAACCGCTATGGGCTGCACGCAGAATTTCGCGTGCGTGCAGGTCTTTATTGGAAGACTACTACCAAGGAAAGCACGGCCCCGGCCGCCTAGAAGAGGACCAGCGGCGAATGAGGCGCGTCCCGAAGCCTCTAAAAGAGACGATACGACACTCGGCTATAGGCGCAGATAGCCCGCCGGAACGCACACTAAGCAGGCAGCTGCGCGCAGAAGGAATCTACCCCAAGCACAATGTTCTCATCGCCGGCTACCGCTTTGACCTGAAGATTGGCAAGTTGCTGGTGGAAGTTGACGGCTGGGAATACCACAAGCACAGTGTGGCCTTTCAAGCTGACCGCTCCAAACAGAACGCGGCCGTAGCCCATGGTTATACCGTTTTGCGCTTTACTGCCGACGACATCAATTACCACCTCAGCGAAGCCATCCTGCTTATCAAAGCCACTATTGAGGTGCTAAAAGGCCGCAACCCTGAGCTTCCGATCTCAGCAGCTCAGCCCTATTGGAAGTGGCATCTATGTGTGAGACATTTGCCTTAATGACAACTATCCTTTACATTAGGACATGTAAGCAAGACACACAGTAAAGGAGTCCGGATGGCCGACCACCCCAACATGGTCCGCAAGTGGCGCCGCTGGGTCGAATTATCACAAGCCGAACTCGCTGAAAAAGCCGGCGTCTCCCGCCAGACCATTGCCAATATCGAACGGGGAAATTACTCCCCTTCCGTGCACCTCGCGCTGGACATTTGCCACGAACTAGGAAAAACCGTCGAAGAAATTTTTGGAGCTGAACAACATGATTAACGCCATCGCCAATTACTCCCTCAAGGAAATCGATCGCGCAACCCGCGATGAATTCGAACGCGACACGCTCTACAAGGCCTGCGTAATCGGAATGACCCCAATCCCGTTCCTCGAACTCGTCGTCGCCGCAGTTCTGGCCTGGGTCCTTCCGGGCCAGATGTCTATGCTGAGCTTCCTCGCGCTCGTGCCGTCCATCGTGGGCAACTCCATCGGTTCTGCTTGGATGCGCAAGCGCGTGGCCACCCCGCTGGTCAGCCGCAATTGGGCGGCTATCGCCGTCTACCTCATCCCACTAATTGTCATGTTCGCAGGAATTGCCTATAACGCCTATGCGCCTGCCGACGGCCACGACCCCGTTTCCTATCTCATCGGCGCCGCCGTCGGTATCACCACGGTGCTCATCCTCGCCCCCTTCATTCGTCGCCGCCAGCACCGCCGCGACCAAGCTCGCCTCGATGCCGAGCTAGAGGACTAGTCCCACTCCGGCACCTCAGCCCGCCCTTCGCGCTCACCGCGGACGGCGGGTCTTCTTTGTTTTCGTTCCCGGTGAGCGCGACGGGAGGTACTGCCCCTCCGCGCTCACCGATAGGCCCACTCACCGTCGTCGAAGGCATGCCGGTGACCGCGACGGGAGCATTGCTTGCCGACGCCCCCCTTCACGCTCACCGGCAGCTAGAAAAAGCCCCATCGCCGTGCGCTGGTGAGCGCGAAGGGCGATGGGGCCAAGGAGCGAGGCGGATGAGGCCGGCCCGGGACCCGGTTAGGCAGGTTCAGTTTCGTGGACAACCTGAGGCGTCTTCGGCTTCGATCGGAAGGTCCACAGCTTGTTAATGACGAAGTTGATGGGCATGGCCACGATGATGGAAATCGCATTTGCCCAGTAGTACATCGTGCGCAGGCCGGTGGAATCATCCAAAATATCGGCCGGTAGATGGAGCGGAGAGGTGGGATTCATCAGCAGGTGCTGAATCGCCATCGATACCAAGAAAGCACCAATACCAGCGAGCAAGAAGGGGAAGAATCCGCGAATCCAGGACACCTTCGACACTGACTTGAAGGTCCACATGCGGTTGAGCTGGTAGTTCCAGGTATTCGCGACCAAGAAAGCGATGGTGGAATACAGCATGAACCAGCGCAGGTGAAATTGGGTTCCGAAGAGGTTGACCAGCGGGTCATTGGGCATCGCTTCGAAGCATGCCCAGCCCCACTTCTTCGCTAGGACCGAGGTGATGAGGTTAACCGCGGTGCCGGAACCGCCGACGATGCCGAATTTGAGAAACTGCCCAAAATTGGACACAAAGCGCGCGACGCTGAGGTCTGCCATGGGCCGCCTTTCTAGCCAGTGATTAAATAACTACTCGATTGTAGTTCTTAAGGCCTGGGAACTGAAAAATTGACGCTCGGAATGTGATAGAGGATCTATAAAAGTTATAGCCTCGTGGAGCAGGGCGAGCGGAGTTCGGAAATCATAGAGGTCGAGCTCGCGCGGGGTGGGATAGGTATCGTCGCCAAGCAGTGGGTGGCCGAGGTGATTGAGCAGCACGCGCAACTGGTGGGTATGGCCGGTGCGCGGCCACATGGTCACCTCCCGGCCGGCGGCGCGCACATATGTGGAGGTCAGCGTACCTTCGGGGGCCACGAACACCTGGCGCGACCCGCGGGGCTTGTGCATGCGCAGGGCAATTTCCTGGTCCACGAAAAGCGGCTGCTTGACGACGCCCCGATACCTCTTCACCGCACTCCCCTCCAGGAAGATGCGCTGGTAGTCGGCGCGGGTTGCGGGATTGCGGGAGCAGATGACGAGGCCAGCGGTCAGGCGGTCCAAGCGGTGCAGGGGTACGATGTCGTCTTCGCCGAAATCCACGCGGAGGCGGGTTTGCAGCGTTTCGTGCTGGAGGCGGCCGTTGGTGGTCGTGGGCAGGAAGTGCGGCTTATCGGCCACGATGAGATCGCTGTCGGCGTGGACCACGGAGTAGTCGAAAGGAATCGGGCGCTCCGGCGGCACCGCAGGGTGGTACCAGGCGGGCACGGGGTGCGGAAGCGCGGCGCCGGGCGGCAGCACGGTGCCGGGCGAAAAGGGAGAGTCGCCGGCACGGGCGGCGAAGTACTCCCCTTCCTCGGGCACGTGGCCGCGCAGGACCGTTTTGCGCGGCGAAATGCCCGCGCGGGCGGGAGGCCTACCGGAATTAGGCACCGGCGAGGCGGTCGACGGCGGCATCGATGCGCTCATCGGTGCCGTTGAGACCAATGCGCACGTGCTTCTCGCCGGCTGGGCCGTAAAAGTCACCCGGGGCCGCGAGGATGCCGCGCTCAGCCAGCCAGTCGATGGTCTCGCGGCAATTCTCGCCCCGGGTGGCCCACAAGTACAGGCCGGCATCGGAGTGGTCGATGGTAAAGCCGGCGTCGACAAGCGCGTGCATGAGCACCGCACGGCGGGAGGCGTAGCGGTTGCGCTGGAGGGCCTCGGTGTCGTCGTCGTTTAGCGCGGCGACCATGGCGGCCTGGATGGGACCTGGAACGATGAGACCGGCGTGCTTGCGCAGTAGCAGTAGCTCGTCGATGAGGTCATTATCGCCCGCGAAGAAGCCGGCGCGGTAAGAGGCCATATTCGCGGTCTTGGACAGCGAATGCATGGCAATAAGCCCGGTGTTATCGCCATCGGTCACGCGCGGATCGAGGATGGATACCGGCGGGTTATCGTCATTCCAGCCCAAGCTCATATAGCACTCATCCGAGGCGATGATGGCGCCGGTCTCGCGCGCCCACGCCACGATGCGGCGCAGTTCTTCCACGCCAAGGACGCGGCCGGTGGGATTGGACGGCGAATTCAAAAAGACCAGGGAGGCATCCTGGAAATCGGAATCCGCGCGCAGCGGCGTGGCGCCGGCGAGCAGGGCGCCCACCTCGTAGGTGGGATAGGCCACCGAGGGGAAGGCGACGGTCTCGCCGCGCATGCCCAGAAGCGTAGGCAGCCAGGCGATGGCCTCCTTGGTGCCGACCACCGGCAGGACGCGGTCAACCTGCATGTTATAGCGGCGGGTGAGCGCGGCGGCGATGGCCTCGCGCAGTTCCGGGGTGCCGGCGGTCTGCGGGTAACCAGGGTTCTGCGCGGCTGCGGTCAACGCAAGCTGCACGCCCGGGGATACAGGGTCAACGGGGTTGCCCACCGAGAGGTCAACGATTCCACCCGGGTGGGCCTGGGCCTTCTTCTTGGCGCCGGCCAGCGAATCCCAGGGGAAGTCTGGAAGCGTCTTTCCTAGCGGTGTGCGTGCCATGTCTTACTCCTGATTCTGTGGTGGAAGCGCGGCAATCATCGGGACGTCAAAGTCCTGCGGGCCGAGGGCCGCCGCGCCGCCTGGGGAGCCTAGGTCGTCGAAGAAGGCGGCGTTGGCGTCGTTGTAGTCCAGCCACTCATCGGGAACGTCATCCTCGTAGAAGATGGCCTCGACTGGGCAAGCCGGCTCGCAGGCGCCGCAGTCCACGCACTCATCCGGGTGGATGTAGAGCATGCGCTTGCCCTCGTAGATGCAGTCAACAGGGCATTCCTCAACGCAGCCGCGGTCCATTACGTCAACGCAAGGCTGTGCGATCGTATAAGTCATGGAGATTCCTTGAAGCTTCCTGATTTCTCGGATTTGGGATGTTTAACAGTATGTCACTTCTGCTTGAAAAATGGCCAAACGCCCCCGCCTATCCCGGCCAAAAGCAGGAGCAGGCTGAGAATATTATTGGCCAAGAGCATGTCTCCTGTCATCGGTACGAGGAGCATGAAGGCGAAAAAGCCCAAGCACCAGACGATGAGCGGGATGGCGCCGACCATCGGTGCGGGGCTCCATAGCCGGGCGGTACGGGTGAGCACGGAGTTAAACCACCACGCAAGCAGGATGGTGATGGGAAAAGCCACGCTCGCCCCATTAGACAGCGGAATGCGCGCAGTGAGGTAGATGACCTCGAGGAAGACCGACAATAGCGCGCCGATGCCCAACCACACCAGGCCGGTGACCTGCTCGCCGCGGCTAAAATTCGTGCGCATTACAGGCCGCCCAGCAAGTCATCGGCCGGCTCACCCTGGCCCAGCTGGAAGTACTCGGCGCGCAGCAGGGGCATGACCAGCAGGTTGGATAGTCCATAGGCTCCGGGCACGTGCTCGGGTTCGTGCAGCGCGGCCACGGCGGCCTCGGGGTTAGTGCAGGTGGTGGAGCCATCGGCCACCCAGATTTGGGAGGCGTGGGCGCGCATAGCGCAGCGCTTGGCGTCCAGGGCGGCGTCGGAAAGAGCGACGGTGACGTCCGCGCCCTCGTTGGTGAAATTGTCTAGGTACTCCTGGCTGGGCTTGGTCCACCCGGCCGGCGCATCGAGGGTGTCCAGGCCGGCATAATTGGCGGCGCGTTCAAAAATGCCATACCAAATGCGCGTGCTTGGCGACGCCGCCTTCATCACCGCCTCATGCACCGCAATGTGGTCCGGGTGCCCGTAGCCACCATCGGGCCCGTAGGTGAGGATGGCGTGGGGCTGGATGGCCTCGAGCTCGTCGCTCAGGAAATCCGCCGCCTCCTCGATGCGATTGACCAGTGCACGCGGGTTCTCATGCGAGGGAGAGCCCGCCATGCCAGAGTCATGGAAGTGGCCGAAACCGCCCAGCTGGATCCCCTTGACGCCCAGGGCATCGAGGGCATTGGCCAATTCGCGGGCGCGGAAACCGCCGAGCTGATCGTGATCGGCCAGGCCTTGGTAAGGTTCGCCGATGACCTCGCCGTCCTCGCCCAAGGTAAGCGTAATGACGATAACCTCGGCACCGCGTGCGGCCAGAGTTGCCAGGGTGCTACCCATAAAGAGGGTTTCATCATCCGGGTGGGCGTGCACTGCCACCACACGGTAGCCGGTTAAGTCCTTAGTCTTCATCTATCCTCCAGCGGGGCGCGGTGATAAGACCCTCGTCCCAATCATCAATGCTTTGGCCGGGGCCTACAATACCCTCCCCGAGCGCGTGGATACGCGTCTCATCCACCAAAGGCACGTAGAGGGCCTCCTTAGAGTTCACATCGCGAATGCGGCCGAGGGCTTCCTTCGGGCTCATGGCGCCGGACAAAATCTCCTCGCGAATCTCATCCGCGTTCTCCGGGCAGATTCCGGACAGGTCGCCGGCGAGCGGCTGCTTGTCATCGCAGCTGAAGATATTTGCCGCGGCCAGCGAGTTCAGGGAAATATCCTCCCAGGTCACCACCGCATCCACTTCGCCTTCTGGCAAAAGCTTGGAAGTTATTGTAGTCAGGCGCTCGGAAACCACCTCAGCATCGATCCCATGGGCTTCGAGGATGTCGTAGAGCGTAGTGGCTGCGGCCAAGGCCGTGGGGCTAGTGGGGTCTACCGCAAAGCGAATCGGCTTTTTACTAGCGCGGGTGCGCAGCGCAGTGAGATCCGCGTCCTTACTTATAGGGTTGTTCCCCGGCTCAAGGTTGGAAGCGCGACCGGTGGCCAAACGCGCGACCTGGTCCGTGTCAATCAGCGAGGCCAATCCGCGGCGTGCTGCCCTTTCTTCTAGTGCTCCATCCGCGGTGGACATGTGCAGGCGCAGTTGACGCGGGCGGGTCAGGGCTTTATCGGAAACATGCGCTAAAAGGCCCAGTGCCTCCAGGGAGGTTTGATCCGGAGTAAAGTCCGCGAAACCAATCTGCCCGGAGCGCAGCATATTGAGCGCCTGGCTGCTATCGCGTACCTCGCGCAGCTGAATGACATCCACCTGGGCCGGATTAGCGCCCCAGAAGCGGTCGTTGCGGTTCAAGGTAATGACTCCGCGGCCGCGGTCCACGCTGTCGACGAGGAAGCGCCCGGCCGATGCCGGAATCTTATCGGCCAAGGCGGAGCCAAAGTTATCGTCCTGCAGCAGGTGGGAAGGCAGCAAGTTATGGAAAAGCAGGTGCCAATCTTTCACCTTCTGGGAAAAGTCCACGGTGACTACGCGGCCGCCATCGGAGGTATTGACGGCCGATATGGCGTGGTAGCCGGCGGGATCGCGCACACCGGCGGTAGTGGTCATCTGCTTCCACAGGTAGCTAAAGTCCGCGCCGGAAATGGGTGTGCCATCGGACCATTGTGCGGGCGAGGCGATAACGTAGCGCACCCGTTGCGCCACGCCCTTAGGAGCGGTGACCTCAGAGGCGGATTCGAGGATATCGGCGTCCCTTTGCCCATTGTGGAACGCTGAGGGCAGAACTAGTTCTGCGATCTGGTCGACCAGCTCGGAGTTATTGGCCACCAAGTGCGGGTTCAATCCCGCGCGCAAGGGGTCCACACCCACCGAGATGGTGGGGCGCTTGGCGGAGTCGGCATCCTGCGGCTGCTCTTCGTCCGGGGTAGCCGTGGTGGTGGTCTGATCTTCTTGCAGCGCGGAGGAATTTTCCTCCACCACCGGTGGTGGGCCGGGGTTAGCCGCGCAGGCGCTAAGTAGTGCAAGGCTGGCGGTGCTGAGTACCGCTGCGATTGCCGACGCCGCGCGCCTTGGTGAAGCCGGATTCTTTTTCATCGCGGACTACTTTAGTCCCTCTACCCCGCCGAAACGAAGATTATTGGCGCTAGACTCGGCCATAGACCGCAACTTTTAAGGAGGCCCCAATGCTCATCTGCCAAGAAATGTTCCTTCTACTAACCAAGGACAACGGCAAGAAGGAAGACTGGGTATCCAATAATGAGGCCGCCCTGCGCGCCACCGTACTCGCGGACCTGCTGCTGGGCGGTCACGTAGAGCTCGGTGAGAAAAAGAAGGTAGAGACCACTCCACAGCGCCCGGAGCACCCCGTGTTGGCATGGGCTTGGGAGGAGCTGCAGCAGCACAAGGCCACCAGCATGCAGAACCTCTTGGAGGCTTCGTGGTTTACCCCGCGGGAAATCATCGCTTTGGATTTCCACGCGAATGGACAGCTCGATGTGGAAAAGGCCAAGTGGTGGCAGATAAGCGGCGACCGCTACATCATGACGGACCTGGAACTGGAAAAGGAACTGCGCGAGCGGTTGGTTGCAGTCCTGGAGGCGCAGCGCCCAGCCGAGGTCAATGACGTCATTATTCTCGATATTCTCCGCGAGGTCAGCGGCGCCTATACCCTGCTGAAAAACGATGCGGAGGGAATGAAGCGCCGCGAGATGCGGGCGCGCATTCAGGAAATCAAAGAAGAGGTCGAGTACGACAAAACCGCCTCCTCAGCGGTCAAGGCCGTAGTTGAGGAGGCGGCAGCGGTTGCGGCGATGGTGGCCACGACAGCGGCAATCACCACCACCTAGGGTGCGGCTTTTTACTTATTCATCTGCTTCTTGCGAGCAGCAGCACGCTTGCGGTCGGTAGCGGAAAGCTCTACCTTGCGCACGCGCAGGACGTCTGGGGCGACCTCGACGCACTCGTCGTTGCCACAGAATTCCAGCGCCTCTTCCAGGGAAAGGGTGTGAGCCTTAGCCAGGGTGACCGTGGCATCCGCGGTAGCGGAGCGCATATTGGTCAGCTTCTTTTCCTTGGTGATGTTGATGTCAATATCCTCATCGCGGTTATTGGCACCAACGACCATGCCCTCATAAGCCTCAGCGCCCGGCTCGACGAAGAAATTGCCGCGGTCAGCCAGCTGCATCAGCGCGTACTGGGTGATCTGGCCGGTGCGGTCAGCCACCAGGGAACCGGTCGGGCGAGACTTGATCTCGCCGGCCCACACGTCCAGGCCGTCGGAGATGGAGTTAGCGATACCGGCACCGCGGGTCTCGGTCATGAACTGGGTGCGGAAGCCGATGAGGCCGCGGGCAGGAACGCGGAAGATCATGCGTACCCAGTCACCCTCGCGCACATCCATGGCCTGCATCTGGCCCTTGCGGGCGGCCAGCAGCTGGGTGATAGCACCCTGGTGCTCGGACGGGGAGTCAATGGTGAGGATCTCGTATGGCTCGTAGGTCTTGCCGTCGATTTCCTTGGTCACAACCTGCGGCTTACCAATCGTCAGCTCGAAGCCTTCGCGGCGCATGGACTCAATAAGCACTGACAGCGCCATCTCGCCACGGCCCTGGACCTCCCAAGCGTCGGGGCGCTCGGTGGGCAGCACGCGCAGGGAAACGTTACCGATGAGCTCTTGCTCCAAGCGGGCCTTGACCATACGTGCGGTGAGCTTATCGCCGCCGCCCTGGCCTGCCATCGGGGAGGTGTTCACGCCGATGGTCATGGAAATGGCCGGCTCGTCTACGGTGATGCGTGGCAAGGCCTCAGGGTGCTCTGGATCGGCGATGGTGTCACCAATCATGACGTCAGAAATGCCGGAGATCGCCACGATGTCACCGGCGATGGCTTCCTCGGCCGGCTGGCGCTCGAAGCCGACGGTGCGCAGCAGCTCGGCGACCTTCACGGTCTTGGTGTGCTGGTTGCCATCCTCGTCGTAATGGATCCAGGCCACCTGCTGGCCCTTCTTGATGCGGCCGGCGTAGATGCGCAGCAGCGCGATACGGCCCAGGAAGTCGGAGGCGTCCAGGTTGGTCACGTGCGCCTGCAGTGGGGCGTCGACGGTAGCGGAAGGCTCTGGGAGGACGTTGTAGATGACGTCGAAAAGCGGCTGCAGATCCTCGCCCGCAGGGACGTTGCCATCGCCTGGGTTCTCGGTGGAGGCAACGCCGGCGCGGCCGGAAGCGTAGAGAACCGGAAGGTCCAGCAGCTCCTCGGCGGCGGCCGCAGCTTCCTCGTCCTCCAGGCCGGCGGCGATTTCCAGCAGCAGGTCCTGGGACTCGGAGACAACCTCGTCGATGCGGGCATCCGGTCGGTCAGTCTTGTTCACGCAGATGATAACCGGCAGCTTGGCTTCCAGTGCCTTGGTGAGCACGAAGCGGGTCTGCGGCAGCGGGCCCTCGGAGGCATCGACAAGCAAGACAACGCCATCCACCATGGAAATACCGCGCTCAACCTCGCCGCCGAAGTCGGCGTGGCCCGGGGTGTCGATAACGTTGATAATCAGGTCTTGGCCGTCCTTGCCCAGGCCCTTGCGGTGGATGGCCGTATTCTTGGCCAGAATGGTAATGCCGCGCTCGCGCTCCTGATCATTGGAGTCCATGACGCGGTCCGTGTGTTCACCGTGGTCACCAAAGGCGCCGGACTGCTCCAGCATGCCGTTGACCAGGGTGGTCTTGCCATGGTCAACGTGCGCGACGATGGCAACATTACGGAACTCGGTATTACTCACTAGTGGGGTTCTCCTTCGGAGGATCTACAGCGCTTGCGCGCGCGAAATTGATCTTGAACGAGCTCCCACGATACCCCCTTAAAGGGCCAAGTGCAGCATTGGGGATGGCTTTACCCCGTAACGCACCGTATAGGGAGAGCAAAAACTCTTATAGATTGCCAAAATACTTGACACCGCCCTTGCCATCACTATCGTTACTGTAGGTAATATTGTTACAAATGTGACAACTGGGGTTTAACTCCCCTTCCCGAGACCGCACCCAAGGAATTGATAACGTGAGCCACGCCCGCACCACCTGGCGCCTGTCCGGCCGTACCGGTTATATCGCCGCTGCCACGGCCGCGCTCATCGGCCTCGCCTCTCCCCTCGTCGCCCCTGCGCAGGCATCCGCACCGGATCTTTCTTCCTTAGTACAGCAGGCATCCTCGCATAGCCCACTGGACGAGCTCGGCCGCCCCAATCAGGAAACCCAGGACCGCATCCGCGCTTTTGCGGCACAACCGTGGATTCCCGAGGATGTACGCAACGCTATCCTCTCGGGCCTCGCGTTCTTCGCCGGCGGCGGCGATGGCAAGGGCGGCGTAGCCATGCCAGAGGGCAATAACCCGAACTTCCGCCAGTTCTACTGGCCCACGGTCTCCGCACACTGCATTGGCGGCACCAGCGATGCCATGGGCTCGGCCATTGCCGTTCCTGGCCCCACCGAAATGCCGGCACCGGGCGCAAAGCCTGGCGAAACCGTCTTCCTCTTCACCGCCCTCGGCACCCCACCGGCCGCGCGCGAACAAGGCGGGATGAACGTGCAGTGGTTCAACCTTGACACCCTGCGCAGCGGTGTCACCCCACTAAATAACAATGGCATCAATCAGGACGGCCCTACCACCTTGTCCGGTACCGCCCAGACCGGCAAGGGCACCGTCATCGCGCTGCTTTCTGGCGGCGTGAACACCCAGGAGTCCCGCTGCAATTTCGCCCCCACCGCCGCCTTCCTTGAGGTGAAGTAGATGCCGGTGGATCTCCATCCGGTCAAGCGCGAGACCTTTAATACCGCCGAGTACACCAATACCGATCCCAAGGGGTTCCTGCGCGAGGTCGACACATACACCGAGACGGATTTCGGCCTTTACATGGCACGCGGCGCCGATCACCCGCGCTTCGGGTACTTGGAATCGTGGCTGCTTCCCGATCTCAACCTGCGCGCCAATATCTTCCATTTCCGCCCCGGTGTAGACGTCCACCAGGACTTTTATATTGATGTGGCCGAAATCCAGCGCGATGGCGCGGTGTGGACCACCCGCGATCTTTATGTGGATCTTGTTGCCACCCGCGGCAAGCCCATTTCCGTGCTCGATATTGATGAGCTCTCTGCCGCGACCTCCGCTGGCTTGATTTCTGCCGAGGACGCCGAGAAAGCGATCGACACTACACTTGCCGCGGTGGAGGGCATTACTCGCAGCGGTGATGATGCGATGGCTTGGCTGGCGCATCAGGGGATACACTTAACGTGGTCCGATAACATCACCCTAACCCCAGAAGGATAATTTATGGCCGGTGGCCTTTTTGCCCTGCTTGACGACGTCGCCCTGATCGCCCGCTCCGCTGCCTCCAGCGTTGACGATGTGGCCGCCCTTGCGGGCAAGACCTCCGTGAAGGCCGCAGGTGTGGTCGTCGATGATGCGGCCGTAACCCCGCAATATGTGGAGGGGATTAAGCCCCAGCGCGAGTTGCCGATGATCTGGCGCATCACCAAGGGCTCGCTTATCAATAAGCTCGTCATCATCTTGCCCATCGCGATGATCCTCTCTTGGATCGCGCCGTGGGCGCTTACTCCCATCTTGATGTGCGGCGGTACCTATCTATGCTTTGAAGGCGCGGAAAAAATCCTGCACCACGTTCTCCCCCACCGAGAGAAGGAAACTGAATCAGTCCAGGAAAAGGGCGCAGACGCCGAAGATAGCTTGGTCAAGTCCGCGATTACCACTGACCTCATCTTGTCTGCCGAGATCATGGTCATTTCCCTAAATGAGGTCATCAACGAGCCATTCTGGATGCGCCTGGGTGCCCTCATCTTCGTCGGTATCTTGCTGACCCTGGGTGTCTACGGCGCCGTAGGCCTCTTGGTCAAGATGGACGATATTGGCATGGCCCTTAATAAGCGCCACGATGGCAAGTCCACGGTGGGCAACGCCTTGGTCAAGGGCATGCCGATCGTTCTCGATATCATCGGCGTCATTGGTACCGCCGCCATGCTGTGGGTAGGCGGCCATATCGTGGTCAAGGGCCTGCACGAGTTCGGCATGGATCAGCCCCACGAATTCATCGCGTCCACGACCGAGAATATCTCCAATGGCGCCCTGGCATGGCCGGCAGATACCGGCATGTCCATGGTCTGCGGCCTGGTGCTTGGCGTAGTCGTTGCCACCATCGTGATGGCGGTTAAGGCCTCCTTTGGCAAGACTTCGGCCACTTCTGCCGAGCCGGCGGAAGCTTAACGCTCCGTAGCCCGGCTGCATAGCCGGCTACATAAATAGCATCAGCGAAACCGCCATCACGGCCATGCCGGCAATCAAACCGTAGATAGCGTGATGGTGCTCGCCGGTCTCCTCAGCGGTGGGCAATAGCTCATCCAGCGAGATGAAGACCATAATGCCGGCGATGGCGGCGAAACTAATGCCCATCGTCGCCGGCCCAATAACCGGCATGAGAAGGCCGAAGCCGATGAGCGCGCCGAGCGGCTCAGCCAGGCCAGACAAGGTGGCCCACCAAAAGGCCTTCTTGCGGGAGCCAGTGGCCTCGCGCAGCGGAACAGCCACCGCAATGCCTTCCGGAATATTGTGAATGGCGATGGCCACCGCCACCGGCACCGCAACTTCCTTAGAATCCAGGCCGGATAGGAAGGTGGCAAACCCCTCGGGGAAATTGTGCAGGCCCAGCGCGCAGGCGGTAAATACGCCGGTTTTCATTAGCTTTTTGCGGCGGGCTTCTTCGGCCGTGGTGGCCGGCTCATGGGGGTTAATCTCCTCCGGCACGAGCCGGTCAATGATGGCGATGACGGCGATGCCAGCAAAGAACGCCCCGACGGCGGCCCAGGTGCCGGTGGTTTCCTCGCCGAGGGCGTCGGAAAGCTGCGCAATGCCTTCCGGCAGGATCTCCATAAAGGAGACATACAGCATCACGCCGGCCGAAAGCCCCAGTGCAGCGGCCATAAAAGCCGGCCCCGGCTGGCGCCTTCCCACCGCCAAAGCGCCGCCAATCGAGGTCGATAGACCCGACAGCAGCACCAAGGCGAAGGCAAAGGCAAAGGTACTAAAAGTCATAGCTGGCACCCTACCAGCCAATAATTGTCAAGTATTAATTTTCTTCCTTATCTTCCGGTACCGGAGAGATGAACTCGCCATTCTTGATAGATGGATCGTTGTCCACATACTCGCCTGCCTCATAGTCATAGCCCACGGCGCGGCCCTCTTCGTCCGTGCGCGCGTACCAATCGGTCACCTCTGCTGCAGTGGAGTTAAAGTGCGCGCCCGTTGCGTAGTCGCCGTCTGTCGGCTCGATAGACAGGGCAAAGTTATCGCCATAATCGCGCACGCCCCGCACGATCGCATTAGAGACCGCTTCGTCCTCGTAGAAATGACGGATGGAGGCAGGATCATGGCGCAGCTCGCGCACCAACGCGATGCACATAAGCACGATGATGACCGCGAAAGGCAGGGCCGTCACCGTAATAAGATTCTGCAGGCCCTGCAACGCATTGCGGCCGCCGGCAAGCAAAATGACCACGGCAATGCCGGCCATACATACCACCCAAAAGACCGTAACGACCGGGTTCGGCTTGGGGTTGCCGCGCTGGGTGAGCTGCGAGTTCACAATGGATGCGGAGTCAGCCGTGGTAATGAAGAAGACCACCAGCATGACAATAACGATGGGCGCCATCCACTCCGCTCCTGGGAAGTGGTCCAAGACCTTGAAAAAGATGTCTTCTGCCGCCGGCATGGAATCAATAGTGCCATCTGGGGCGATATCGCCATCGCGGCGCTGCAGCCAAATGGTTGTACCGCCCAGGATGGTATAAGCGGCAACAATGATGGCCGAGGGAATAAGCAACACACCGAGCACGAACTGGCGGATGGTTCGCCCGCGCGAAATCTTGGCTACGAAGACGCCCACGAATGGCGACCAGGATACCCACCACGCCCAGTAGAAGGTGGTCCAAGAGGACAGGAAGGCCACCATGTCTTCGCCCTCGCCCATGTTGGCAGAGAGCATCTGCGGCATTTCATCGAGATATTCAATCACCACGGCCGGCAGCATATTGGCCAAGAAGGCGGTCGGCCCCACGACGAAGAAGAACAGGGCCAGTGCCATGGCCAGCACCAGATTGATATTGGAGAGCCACCGAATGCCCTTGGCCACGCCGGAGACGGCCGAGAAGATCGTTCCGATGGACAGTACCACGATGATTACCAGCGCCGCGGCATTGCCGGTGGTAGACCAGCCGCTAACCAATTCCACGCCGCGGCCGATCTGCAGCGCACCGATGCCCAGCGTGGCGGCGGTGCCGAAGAGAGTGGCAATAATGGCCAGGCCATCGATGATGCGCGCGGGCAGGGAATCAGAGGAGCGATTGCCAAAGAGCGGCATCAGGATGGAGCTCATCAGCGGCACGCGGCCGCGGCGGAAGGACACGTAGGCCACGCACAGGCCCACGATGGCGTAAATCGCCCAGGCATTAATGCCCCAGTGCATGGCTGCCTGCGCCATCGCTCCGAGCACCGCTTCATCGCTCGCAGCCTCATAAGCGCCTGGGCGCGGCGAAAGGTAGTAGCTCAGCGGCTCGAAGGGGCCGAAGAAGATAATGCCGATGCCAATGCCGGCACCAAAGAGCATCGCCGCCCAGCTCACCGTAGAAAATTCCGGCTTCTCCCCATCTAGCCCGAGAGGGATTTTGCCGTACTTTGAAAAAGCCAAGATGATGAGCAAAAACATCAGGAACGTCGCCAGGGCGGTAAAGATCCAGCCCAAGTTGCGCATCACCCAATCGAGCGCTGCCGAAGAAGCATCGAAGACCTGCTCGGGCGCAATCACACCCCAGATTACGAAGGCGACGACCAGTCCGCCGACCACAAAAAGGATCGGTTTATCCACGCCGTACTTGACCTTCTGGTCCTCAATGGAGACGCCCGGTACCAGCGCGGGGTGGATATTATGCGGGTACATAATGTCCTTTAAGATGCGCTTGGCGTTGCGGGTACGCTTTTTGCTTTCCTCCGAATTATTTACCCCACGCACAGGGCGGGATGAGGAAGACGATGAAGAAGAGATGGTTCTACTCCTATTCTGTTTTCCGGGTTTCACTTTTAAGAGAGCTGTCTATACATTAATAAAAACTCGCAGGATATAAAGCTGGCGCCAGCCCTATCCCCCGTATGCGTAAAATGAGCTACGCATTGTTTACCGGCCTTTCACTTTGGGAGTGACTTTCTATGGCGCTTTACCCGCTCGCGACTAGTTACTTCGGCGTGGAGCATGTTGCGGTCCTCGAGCACCCAGTAGTGGGCACCGCGTTGAGCATCCCCGGCGTGGCAAAGCACGCTGCGCTTGTCGACGTCTCCCTAGAACCCGATACCTACACCAACGGCTGGCGCGTTCGCTCGGACTTCGGCTTCTTAGGTTTTCTGGACGAGGTCGAGGCAGCGGAGTATCCCGCCTTGGAGCGCTTAAAGGCCTCCTCCGCACAGCCGCAGACGATCGCCACCGTGGAGGTCGTGGACGGCGAGGTTGAAGTTGCCGTGTCACTGGGCCTGTGGCCGTGGATGGTGCCGGTCAATGACCAGCCGCAAGGAACTGCGTTGCTAACTGGCGGACGAGGCGTGCTAATCGATGCCGCCGCCGGCGACCTATCGCCCGCCCAGCTTGATGGCATGGGCTCGCAGCAATTCTTCGTCACGCTGGAAGACCTTGCCGGCACCGCGGTGGCGACCTGCGATGACCTGGTTCTCGGCCCCCTCGGCGACAGTGCCGCACTCCCCGGACTGCGCGCCGCATTCGCCGCGGCCAGCGGTTCTGGAGCGGGGCTTTCCGCCCGCGCCTACGCGAGCCACGGCATGCTTGCCGTCGATATCCCCGCCGATGAGGCCACCCCCGCGGAGCTCTTCTCCCCCGCTGTTCCACCGCTGCGCGTGCCCGCACCCCAGCCTGCGATTCCCACTGCTGAACCCGCAGCCACACCGGCTCAGCCCGAGGTCTGGGAGCACACGCTTTCCGGCGAAGCCATCGTGACGGCGCTGCCCACCGGCTCACGCCGCCCGAAAGGGCCACAGGCCCAGCCGCCTGCACCCGCTAAGCCAGATGCGCCAGCTCAGCAGCACAATGAGCAAGCACAACAACCGCCGGCCAGCGCCAAGCTGGCGGAGTTGGTCTCCTCTATCCCAGGAGAGCAGAACTTCAGCTGGCGTGCGCTCCCGGTAGCCGAAGAACCGGGCCGCTTTTCCTCCGAATCCGCGCGCGTGCGGGCCCGGCGCGTGGCACGCGACACGTCTCACCACCGCGGGGGCAATCACCGCAAATAGGTGTGATGCTCGGCCACAGAGGCCTCGCTAGCGCAGGGTGCGCTGGCCCCCGTCGCCGCGGCGAGTAATCCGCTGGGCGTCGAGGTATTCCAGCAGCGGGATGGCTACCCGCCGCGTGGTGCCCAGCGCTTTACGGGCTGCCGAAAGCGTAAAGGGCTGCTCCAGTTCGGCAAGCCGCCGGCGCGCCTCCTCCGGTGCCGAGGGCAAGAGCACGATTCCCTGCTTGAGGCGCAGGAGGCGCCCGGCGCGCTCGGCGGCGGCAAGTGCCTTTGGGCCCAGGCCCAGCTCCGTTAGGTCATCTGCCTCGGGTGCCGCAAAAGGTTCTACCTTAAGCCTTTCCTCGATGGCAGCGACCCCGCGCTCCGCCGCACCGAGGTCCGCCCGCTGCCCGGGAAAGCGCAACACTCCCTCACTGCTTTCCGCCTTCGCAGCCGCGATGGCAAGGCCCAGCAAGCCTTCTTCTTGCAGGCCGAGGGCATCCAAGGCTGCTTTGCGGGGCATTCCCGGTGCCAGGGGATGTGCAGCAGCGTGGGCTTGCAGGGCGTCGGTAAGCGCTTGCTTCCACCGAGTTACCTGCGAGGCCGCAATCCACCAGTCGCGGAAAGCGATAATGCCTTGCGGCGGCGCTGTAGTTGCAAAACCATCGCGATCAAGGTCATCCAGACGGGCAAAACCGACGCGGCGCAGGTAGGAGGCAGGATCGCGGAAAGAGTCCTGGGCACTGAGCTCTTCTGCGCGGTGGCGGGCGGCACCGCGCCGATTAAGCTCCGGCGGTCGCAGATCTACTGCCTCTACCCCAGCGACGACGTGCCGGCCGCCAGGGCTGCGCACTACGAAACGATCAAGGAGCCGCAGCGGCAGCGGGTGTGCCAGGCTGATGCGCGCGAAATCGGCAGACAAGGGACGCAGGTGGGCCTCCACCCCGGCGGTACCGGTGTGCACGACGAGGTTATCGGGCAGCCCGTCGAGCTCCGCGCCAAAGGTGCGGCGGACATCGAGGTGGTCCACCAGGCGCCACGCACCCGGGGTAAGCAGCACGTCGCCGCGGTGGATATCGGCGGCATCCGCCCCGCGCAGGTTGACGGCCGCACGAGTGACGGGGCCGAGTGAATCCTCCGCGCGATTTTCGCTGTGCAGGCCACGAATCTCCACGGCCCTTTCCCCACCAGCCGTGGCCACCTTAAGGCTATCGCCCACGCGCAGGGTGCCCGCCGCAAGCGTTCCGGTAACCACGGTGCCCGCGCCCTTCACGCTAAAGGCGCGGTCCACCCACAGGCGCACGGGTGCCTGCGCATCGGGAGCGGGCACATCGGCAAGGACCTCATCGAGCGCCTGCCGCAGCGCCGCAATGCCGTCGCCGGTAGGGGCGGATACGGGGATAATGGGGGCGTCGGCAAGCGGGGCGCCGGCCAGCTGCGTTCGGATTTCTGCGGTGCGGTCCACGGTGGCGCGGTCGCTGCGAGTTAACGCAATAATGCCGTGCTCTACTCCCAGCGCGCGCAAGGCATCGCGATGGTCGGTGGACTGGGCCTGCCATCCCTCATCGGCCGCCACAACAAAGAGGACGACCGGGGCGGGGCCCACGCCAGCGAGCATATTGCCTAGGAATTTTTCATGGCCGGGCACATCTACGAAAGCCACATCCGCGCCAGAAGGCAGCCTGGTCCAGGCAAACCCCAGGTCAATGGTAAGGCCGCGGCGCTTTTCTTCCTCCCACCGGTCCGGGTCCATCTCCGTAAGAGCCCGCACCAGGGTGGACTTGCCGTGGTCCACATGACCGGCAGTAGCGACGACGTACACCTAGCCCACCGCCTTAATAGCGGAAATAACCGCGGCGTCGTGGTCGGCAGGAACGCAGCGAATATCCACCAAGCAGCGGCCCTGATGCACGCGGCCTACTACGGGCGGGTCCTGGTGGCGCAGCGCGTCCGCATAGGGCTCGGGCAGGCTCACCGCGAAGCCGGGCAGCGGGTACTCGGGCGCTCCGCCACCGCCCACGCGGCCATCGTGAGGTACCACTTCTGCCCCGACTGCCTGCGCGATGGCTTCCGTGCGCTCGCGGTGGGTCTGGGGATCGAGGTGGAGGGCATCCTGCACCGCATTCGAGGGCGTCGAAATGGCCGCCTCCAGCGCGTTGAGGCGCAGCTTATCTATGCGCACCGCACGCGCCAGCGGGTGCTTCTTCACCGCGGCAATCGCGTCCTTGGTGCCCAGCAAGATTCCTGCCTGCGGACCGCCAAGCAGCTTATCGCCGGAGGCTATGACGATATCGGCGCCGGCGCGCAGCTGGGCCTGGATATCTGGTTCTTCTGGCAGCGCTGGGTCATGGGTGAGCAGGCCGGAGCCCAAGTCCACGATGAGTCGCGTATCGTGCTCCACCGCTAGGCGGTGCAGTTCCTCTACCCCGACTGCGGAGGTAAACCCTTCGATGCGGAAATTGGAAGGATGCACCTTCAAGATGGCGCCGGTGTTATCTCCCAGAGCGCGTTCGTAATCGGCCAGGTGCGTGCGGTTAGTCGCCCCTATCTCTTTAAGGCGCGTGGCCGTGGACTCGATGAGTTCGGGCAGGCGAAAGCCCGCACCGATCTCAATGAGCTCGCCGCGCGAGATGATGACCTCTTTGCCGGGAGCGAGCGCAGCGGTGGCAAGCAACAAGGCGCTGGCGCCGTTATTGACCACGAGGGCATCTTCTGCACCGGGGCAGGCCGCGAGCAGCGCGGCCGTGGCGCCGGCCCCGCGATTTTTTGATCGCTTGCCCGAGTCCAGGTCCATTTCCACATCCGTATAGGAGGCAGCGGCCTGCAGGGCCTCTACCGCGGCGCTGGGAAGCGGGGCACGCCCTAGGTTCGTATGAATGATGACGCCGGTGGCGTTAATGACCGGCTGCAAGGAATGCGCTGTCTTTTGTTCCAGGCGCTGCGCAATTTCTGCGGGTATATCGCTGACCGGCAGCTGGCCGCGGCGCGCTTGGGTGACTACGCCCTGGATAATCGCGCGGATGGCGTGCTCGGCTAGGCGCTGGCGCGCGGATTCTACTTCCGGCAGCTGGAGCAGCTCGTCCATGCGGGGAATATTCCTGCGGGGATCCGGGCTGGCAGCAGGCGTGGGCGTGGGCACTGTGGCATTCCTCCTTGCGCGCGGGTGGCGGAGACGGACAGGAATCGAACCTGCCAGACCGAGATGCTCGGCCTCACCGGTTTTGAAGACCGGGGCGCCCACCAGGACACGTACGCCTCCGTGTGCTCACCTTACACGGGGGAAGAAATTTCCCGGGATTCTCCGTACAATTAACGTTTTTCTAAGATTCAGGCTAAGATTCTACTTATGTTCCTATCAGGTTTAAGGCGGCGAGAGATTGGCCGGCGCGCGGGCGCCGGTTGCATACTCGGCTTCGCCCTTCTCGCCACCGCGTGCTCCCCTGCCACTTCCCCACCTGCGGAGTCCCCCAACATGACCCGACCAGAGGTGGAGTCGCAGCAGCTGGAAGCCTTCACCGAGGACGCAGCCGGCGCCCCACATGGCTTCACTGCCACCGAGCCTGGCACCCACTTGCGCTATGGCGAGACGGCCTCCGTCCTCACGGAATCTCGCGAGGGAAATATAAGTTATTTTAAGGTTCGGGTAGATGCCCCACGCCTCGCTGACAACATCCGCCCTACCGGCTCTTCGGAAGACTTCACCCTCCCCGAGTCCGCCTCCACCATTTGTTTCCCAGTATCGCTGACGTACCTCGGAGCTGCAGATACCTCCGCACCGACTTCCTTTCCAGACCTCGCACCAGCTACAGCTGATGGCTCGCGCGCCAATGAGGTGCCCAACTCCGCCGCGGCAAGCTGCCCATATAGCCAGGTCCCTGCGATACCCAAGGTGGGCCAGACCTATCGCACCGCACTGGTTTCCTTTACAGAACCTGCCCATGCGGCACGCGATCCCCACGGGGCACAGTTCCACTTCCACGTGCCCTCCTTCAACCGCCTCGACCGCGCGGAGGCAATTTCCTGGGGCTAGTAAAATGGCGCTATGACCCAAGATATTAAGCTCACCTCTTTCGCAGCTGGTGGCGGCTGCGCCTGCAAGATTCCCGCTGGACAGTTGGAATCCGCCGTCGAAGGCCTCATTGGCAAGGCCGACCCCAACGTGCTGGTCGGCTTGGACGATGGCGATGATGCCGCAGCCGTAAAGATTCAAGATGGCCTGGCGGTTATCTCCACCGCGGACTTTTTCACTCCCATGCTCAATGACCCCTATGACTGGGGGCGGGTGGCCGCGGCCAATGCGCTCTCTGATGTCTATGCCATGGGTGGCACCCCGGTTACCGCCATCAACCTGGTGGGCTGGCCCAATGAAAAGCTGGGCCTGGATGTGCTGCGCGAGGTCCTGCGCGGCGGCATGGATATAGCCACCGAGGCCGGCATCTCCGTAACAGGTGGGCATTCCATCACCGCGCCCGAGCCCCTGTACGGTATGGCAGCTACCGGCATCGTGGCCCCCGACAAGCTCATGCGCAACGACGCCGCCGAACCCGGCCTGCCCATCACCCTAACCAAGCCCATTGGCGTGGGCATCCTCAACAACAAGCACAAGGCCACCGGCGAGGTCTCCCAGGCCGCGGTCGATTCCATGACCACCTTGAACCGTGAGGCCGCCCGCGCCGCGGTGGAGGCGGGCGTGCGTGCCGCCACGGATGTCACCGGCTTCGGGTTGCTCGGCCACTTATACAAGCTGTGCCGGGCCTCCGGCATCGCCGCGGAGCTCGATTTTTCCGCCGTGCCCACCATCGAAGGCGCAAAGGAAGCGCTGGCAGAGGGCTTCATCCCCGGCGGCTCTCGCCGCAATCTCGACTGGGTGCGCCCACACCTCGATACCTCCTTGAGCGAGGAAGAGCTAGTGCTGCTTGCCGACGCCCAAACTTCCGGCGGCCTCCTCCTCATCGGCGAGGTTCCCGGCTACCCCGTCATCGGCCATACCACCGAGCGCACCGGCGATGCGTTCATTAAGGCCTAAGATGCGCCGACGCCTCCCCGCTTTCCTCACCCTCGCCTCCACCGCCCTAGCCGGGGCGGGGCTGGTGGGGTGCTCGTCCGAGGGGGCATCGCCAATGAGTACTCCCCCTTCGAGTTCACCGCCGCTGACAGGCGCTTTTACTGCTCCGCCTGGCCGGTCGAAGAGTCAGTGTCTACCACGTGCGTGACCACCGTGGGCGATGTGGCGCTGAACTACTACCTTCACCGCGATGGCCGCGACTCCGCAGCCGAGCAACAACGCATGGAAGACATCGGCGCGGAGCTCGCCCCCGCCCTGCAGGACCTGGACTAGTCCGGGCTCACCACATCGTGGTCGAGGCCCTGCTCGCGCCGGCGCCTTTCCGCCCGGCGCTTCTGCGGCCCGATGGTGGTCTCCGGGTTCTTCACCGCTTCCAAGCCGGCGTTGAGCACGCCAAAGCGCGTGCACGCCGAGCCTGCCAAGAGCGATAGCCCCGCAGCCACCGAGACCGCCCGCGACTTCGTCACCGCAGCCACCGCGCTACCGACACCGCCGGCTGCGATGAAGTATTCCGAAGCCTTCATCAACGCGCCCGGCGTGCCCTCGTGCAGAGCCTCGCGCGGTTCTGGCTCCATGCCTTCCTCAAGCACCTTGGTCGCTGCCAGATCGCTGGCTGCCGCGGCCATACCCAACGCACGGGCCGGCCCTGCGTGCTCGACCGGAGTGGTCACCATAGCCAGGCCTGACGACGCCGCACCCGCCGAGGAAACGAAAACATACGGCAGGTGCTTTTTCATGTCATTCCACACCGGGTTCGAGGTATTGGACAGCAATACCGCGGTATAGCCCGCGAGCGGACCACCGAGCACGCCCGCGACCGCGCCCGCCGGCCCGGCCGACTTCTTCAGCGCCGTGCGCACGAATTTCGGCAGCGGCAGCTTGTGGCCAGTCGCCGCGTCCACTTCCGCCGCGGCAGGCAGCGCGGCCGCGCTGGCAAAGCCCGACAAAATCCACGAGCCCATGGACATTGGCGAGGTCACCTTGAAGACGCGGAACATGTTCAATGCGCGTTCCGGGCGGCCCAAATCCAGAATCAAAAAGACCGATCCCACGGCCGCCGCGCCAAAGGCAGAGATCCGCGTGGTGCGACGCAGCGGCGCATTGCCCACGGCCTGTGCACCAGCGGCCAAGAGTCCCGAGCCACCGCTCACACCGCCCAGAAAGAAGTAGGCGCCGATAGGCCATTCCCACGGCGGAGCCTTCACCACAGGTCGGCCGTAGTAAGACGAGAACTCGAAGTCCTGCGCCATGCGCTCCTCTTTGGAGCCGTCCTGCGCACCCGCGCCTGGACGCTTCCGCTTCTTCTTCGGCTTCGTACCATCGAACTTCCGGTAGCGATTGCGGCGCTCCGGCTGCGGTGGACGGTATTCATCAAAGTTGCTCATTTGCGTCCCCCAATCAGGAAGGAACCGGCCACGGCCAGCGCCATGCCGCCGATAGCCTTGGCTGCGGTCTTATACATCTGCGGTAAATCGGCCGTCGGCACGCGCGGGTCCGGCGGCAAACCGTAGACCTCAGGTGAATCCAAAAGCAGGAAGATGGAGCCGGTTCCGCCCACGCCATCGTCCTGGTTGGCGCCGTAAAGGCGGGCCTCGGTAAGCCCTTGCTCGTGCAATACACGCACGCGTTCCTTGGCCGCGGCCACCATCTCCTCGTACGGGCCGAACTGAATGGAATCGGTAGGACAGGTCTTAGAACATGCTGGCTGCTCTCCCTGCTTCAGGCGGTCGTAGCACATGGTGCACTTTTGGGCCACACCCAAATTCTTAATCGGCATCGACTCGCCTGGCGTGTGGTCCGGCCCCTGCGGGGCAAGCTGCTTAAGCTTTTTCAGCACGTTCACGCCGGCATGGGAATTATCCACGTAATCCACCGTGGCCGTCTTGTCGTACTTCAGCGCCACACCGCCGTCATCGCGGCGCTCGATGACGCCAAACGGGCAGCCGGCCACGCAGGTACCGCAGCCATTGCACACATCATCTTGGACCACAACGGTGCCAAACTCGGTGCGGAACAGCGCGCCGGTAGGACACACGTCCAAGCAGCCCGCATGCGTGCAGTGCTTACACACGTCCGAGGACATGAGCCACCGGAACGTATCCGTATCCGGCGGGGTGGTATCAACCGACGGGGCCTGCGCCCCTACCGAAGGCATCCCTAAGGAAATGAGATTCTTGCCCTCCTCGCGGGCCTGCTCGATGCGGTCATTGTTTTGCTCCACAAAGGCCACGTGCCGCCAGGTATTTGCTCCCAGTGCGCCGGTGTTGTCATAGGAATCACCCGTGACGTCATAGCCTTCTACCGGGTTGCGGTTCCACTCCTTGCACGCCACCTCGCAGGCCTTACACCCGATACACACGGAAGTGTCGGTGAAAAAGGCCATGCGGCGGTACTTGTCGTAGCCATGCCGGCTGGCGTTTTCGGTCAGAAGATTTGTCATTTACTTACCTTCTTCGCTTTCCTCGCCCTTTTCGCCGTGCTCATCCACATCCGCGGGCTGCTGCGGCTCTGGGTTATAGGTGAAGGAATCATCCACGGTGAGCAGATCATTGCCGGAATCCAGGTTCAGGTGCGCGCGCTTCTGATACTCCTTGAGCATCTCCACACGGGCCTCACCACGCGGGCGACGCCCCGGCTGGATATCACAAGCGCCGATCTTGGAATTCTGGATGAATACGTTCGGCTCCAACGTAAGGCCCAGCAAATCATTGGCACCATCGCCTGCAACGGCCGTGGAATCGGACTCGCCATAGTGATACGGCAGGCCGATCTGGTGGAACTCCTCGCCATTGATCTTCATCATCTGCATGCGGTCAGTGACCAAGACCTGTGCCTCAATCACGCCGCGCGGCGAGACGATGGTGGCCCACTTGCCGTTTTCCAAGCCACGCTTTTCTGCCAAGGCCTTATCGACCTCGCAGAAAAGGCCCGGCTGCAGCTCCGCCAAATACGGCAGGCGGCGCGACATCGCACCCGAGGTATACATCTCGGTGAGGCGATAGGTGGAAAAGACAAACGGGAACACCTCGGAGCCCGGCTCGCCAGGTTCTGGGCGCGACAGGTTGTCTGGGCGCTTAATGGTCAGGCGCGTCGGTGACTGCTGCTGCTTGTACAGCACGTTGTGCACCGGGGACTCGTGCGGCTCATAGTGGGTAGGCAATGGGCCGTCGGAAAGCCCGGTCGGTGCAAAGAGCCAACCGCGGCCATCCGCCTGCATGATGAAGGCATCGGTGCCGTCGAGGGCGTCCGGGCCCACGGCGTCGACCGGAGCCTTGTAGTCCGGGGCCTTGGTAGCCGGGAAGTCCGGCACGTCATCGCCAACCCATTGACCCTGGTCAGCGTCCCACCACACATATTTCTTGCGTTCGGACCACGGAGTGCCGTCCGGCTTAGCCGAAGCACGGTTGTAGAGCAGGCGACGGTTGGCCGGCCATACCCAACCCCACTCGGGAGCTACCTCGTTTTGCTCCGACCCCGGTACCTTGCGCGCGGACTGATTAATGCCGTCCTTAAACACGCCGGTGTAAATCCAGCAACCACCGGAGGTACTGCCATCGTTCTTCATCTCCACGAAGGCAGGCAAAAGCTCGCCCTTCTTCGGGCCCTCGAGGTAGTAGCCGTTGATCTCCTTGAGGACGTCCTCAGAATTCGGCTCGCCTTCCTCGGTTTCTACATAGTCCCACGTGACCTTCTGCAGAGGAATATCTCGCGGATCGGTGGAATCGCGCAGGCGTTCCTTAATCTTTTTGCCCAGCTGGTAGAAGAACCACAGGTCACTCTTGGCATCGCCTGGCGGCGGGGCTGCCTGGAAACGCCACTGCAACATGCGCTGCGTCTGGGTAAAGGTTCCTGCCTTTTCCACGTGGGTAGCCGCCGGCATCAAGAAGACCTCAGTGCCGATGTCTTCGGTCTTAAGCTCGCCGTTTTTAATCTCCGGCGAATCCTTCCAGAAAGAGGCGGTCTCAATCTCCTGGAAATCGCGTACGACCAGCCACTTCAGCGCCGCCAAGCCGCGGCGCTGCATGCCGCCATTGGACTGCGCGACGGCCGGGTTCTGGCCAAAGACAAAGTAGCCTTCCACCTGTTGATCCAACATGGCCATGAGCGTTTCATAGGTAGAATGCGCACCAGAAATGCGCGGCATGAGGTCATAGCCCCATCCATTGTCCTTGGTTGCCGCATCGCCCCAATAGGACTTCATCAGCGAGACTGCGTAGTTCTCACCGATCTGCCAGAAGCCCTTCTGCGACTCGTTACGGATTCCATCAACGAACTCTGGCCAGCTTTGCTTATCGACGCTCGGCATGGGCAAATACCCCGGCAACGAGTGGAACAACGTCGGGATATCGGTAGAGCCCTGAATCGAGGCGTGACCGCGCAACGCCATAATGCCCGAACCTGGGCGACCCACATTGCCGGTGAGAAGCTGCAAGATGGCGGCGGTACGAATGAACTGCGCACCCAGGGTGTGCTGGGTAAAGCCCAACGCATAGGCAAAGCAGGTGGTGCGATCCGGCGTAGAATTCTGCGCGATCGACTCCGCTAGGTAATAGAAGTCCTCCTGCGCAATACCGCAGGTCTCCTCCACTACCTCAGGCGTATAGCGCGCGTAGTGCCGCTTGAGAATCTGGAAAACCGAATTCGGATGCTCTAGCGTCTCATCGCGTTCCACATTCCACGACGCACCCTCCGGCTTCTGCACGTACTGCCACGAATCCGTGACGTACTTACCGGTCTCCGGGTCATAACCAGAGAACAGACCGTCCAGATCTTCGGTGTCCTGGTAGTCCTCCGAGATGATCATTGGCGCATTGGTATACGCCACCACGTAGTCATGGAAGTACAGCTCATTGTCCAGCAGGTAGTTAATGACTGCGCCCAAAAGCACCACGTCCGTGCCGCCGCGAATGCCGATGTGGCGATTCGCAAAGGCTGACGTGCGCGTATAACGCGGGTCCACGTGAATGATGCGGGCACCACGCTTCTTGGCTTCCACCACCCACTGGAATCCCACTGGGTGACACTCGGCCATGTTAGAACCCTCAATGACGATGCAGTCCGCATTCGCCATATCCTGCAGCGGTTGGGTTGCGCCGCCGCGGCCAAACGAAGTTCCTAGACTAGGAACAGTGGCGGAGTGTCATATACGCGCCTGGTTCTCGAGCTGAATCGCACCAGCGGCGGTAAATAGCTTCTTGATGAGGTAATTTTCCTCATTATCCAAGGTCGCACCGCCCAAACCGGCGATGCCCATCGTGCGGTTGAGCACACGACCTTCATCGTCCACATCCTGCCAGCCATTGCGGCGGGCCTCCAAGAAACGATCCGCAATCATCTCCATCGCGGTATCTTCATCAAGGTCCTGCCACTCCGTAGAGTGCGGCGCACGATACTTAATCTTGGTAAGGCGCGTAGCGGAGTTGATCAACTGCTCCGACGCGGATCCCTTAGGGCACAGGCGCCCACGGGAAATAGGCGAATCCGGATCGCCCTCCACCTGGATGACGCGGTCATCTTTGACATACACGCGCTGCGAGCAACCAACCGCACAGTACGGGCACACCGACTGCACCACGCGGTCCGCTTCCACGGTGCGCCCATGCTTATCTTTACTCTTTTGAGACTGCGTATTGACGTCCCTTCCGAAGGGATCGCCACTGCGCAGCTGGCGCACAACCGGCCAGTTGAGAGGGCTAAAGCGAGACATGTCCTTTAATCTATATTTCGCCGGTTAAAAAAGCCACAAAGGCTACCCTAACTAGCTTGCACCGCCCAGAGTGCCCGCTTAATCCCCTCGACGATGTCCGCCAGCTCCATCATGGGCTTTTCCGTTTTCTCCTGCTTTGTAATGTACGGAACGTGGACAAATCCTGCGCGCACCTCCGTCGCTGCAAAGTGGTGCAAGAGACCATAAAGTAGCTGGTTACACACGAAAGTCCCTGCCGTGTTCGACAACCGCGCCGGAATATCCTCCATCGCCGCAACCATTTCCTTTACCGGCAGCGTAGAGAAGTATGCCGCCGGACCCCCTTCCACAACCGGTACATCCACCGGCTGATAGCCCGCATTATCAGGAATATCGGCATCCATAACGTTAATCGCGACCCGCTCTGGGGTGATATGCGCCCGCCCACCGGCCTGGCCCAAACATACAATTGCATCGACCGCCGAGCCCTCCGCGGCCTCGATCGCCCGACGCAGCGATTCCCCGAACTTCGTCGGGATCACCAGCTTGATGAGCTCCGCGTCTCCAATGCGATCCGGCAGTTGCTGAAGCGCTCGTTCCGTCGGGTTGATGCTCTCTCCGCCGAAGGCGTCAAATGCGGTTACGAGGATTTTCATGCTGCCAGTATTCCAGATTTCGGGACCCTCCCACCCTTCGCGCTCACCGGCAGCGCCAGGATGACGCTTCCCCTTGGTCCCGGTGAGCGGCAAGGGCGTAGGCCACAATCCCCCTCTCCCCTCGCGCTCACCGGGAGCCATACTCCAAGCACTCAGGGCCTGCCCGTGAGCGCGAAGGGCAGGCTACCTAACCGATCTGCTGCTTCGTAGTGCAGTCAATCTTCGCGTATGAACGCCCCTTCTTATCCACGGACGTCATTGCATAGTTTCCGCCATAAGCTCGGCACCCGGTGTAGTTATCGACCACCGGCGCCGGCTGAGGTGCCGGCTGAGGTGCGGGCTGCTGTTCGGGAGCTTGGTATTCAGCCACCTCATCGTGCGTTGACTGCTCCGCTACCTCTACTTCCGACGCGTCGTGCTCCTGCTGGCGATTCTCTTCTTGCTGTTCCTCTGCACGGCGGCGTTCTTCTTCCTGGCGCTCCTTCTCGCGTTTCTCTTCCTCCCGCTCTTTCTCCTCCAATTTCTCGAGCTCTTCGCGGGTTTGTTTCTCCTTCCCCTCAAGCTCGCGTTCCTTCTTCGCGGCAATCTCCTTGGGAGCATCCGGATACGCTGCTTTCTGGAAGGTGCTTCGAGCATCTTTGTGGCGAGTCAGAACCGCTAATCCGGCCTTCGCAGCTGCTGACTTGTCCAGTACATCCTCGTACCCTGCAATATCAGCTTCTCCGGAAGCTGCAAATGCTGCCGCCGCAGCTTCAGCGCCGCTAAGCGCTTCGGCCATGTCTTCATCGCTGGAAACCTTGCACTCGTCCGAGACCCCAAAGATCCCTTCGCCGGCGTCTTTAGGGCCGCGTTCGGCATTGCGCACTTCGTCATAAAACTTGTCGTTTCCGCCAAATACAACCGCCGTGGCTAACCCTTCGGCCGCGACATCCGCGTTAATGAAGTCATCGTCGATAAAGACACCGGCAAGAGTGCGGCCGTACTTGTCGGTCCGCTCGGAATCATATTCCAACCGAACCTCGGTCCCCTTGGGCAGCCGTCCTTCTAAGTACTGCTTCGCTTCCTCCGCGAGGCACTCACTCGGTTCGCCGTTATGGCCGATTTCCGGCGTATCAATATTAAGTAGCCGGACGCGGGTATTTTCGCCGTCTATGTCGACGTCAATGGTGTCGCCATCGATCACTCGGTTGACCACCACAGTATCTTCATCACCGCCGCCTAAAGCAACGGAAGCCACTGCGCCAACTGCGAAAATGCCAACGAGAGGTTTAACCCAGCCCATGAATGTTCCTCCTGAGAAAGATAGAGAGAGTAGCTATCTAAAGTTAGCAATGGGACACACGTGGTAGTTCAAGGTCCCTTCCCTTCGCGCTCACTGGCGTCGAAAAGCAAGCACAAAACCACCTCTCCGTGAGCGCGAAGGGTGAGGTTGCGGCCACTGCATATAACTCGCACTTTGTGCCTATGGACGCAGAAGGAATAAGCTGAGCGATGTTGAAGTTGAACAGGACAGTATCTGGAAAATAGTCCGATCTGTCCATTTTTATTTTCAAAGGAATCTTTATGTCTCAACAAGAATCTTCGCGCTCCAAGCTTCCCGGCTGGGCCACGGGATTCGGTGCTCAGGTCATCGCGGGCCTCATCATCGGCCTCATCCTGGGCTTCATCGCCTCTGGCATGGATACCGACCCAGATAACCCGGGCTGGTTGACCACCCTGCTCACGGGCGTCGGCAGCGCCTACGTCCAGCTGCTCAAGGTGATGATCCCGCCACTGATCTTCGCCGCTGTTGTTACCTCCGTCGCTAACCTGCGCAAGGTGGCCAACGCCGCGTCCCTGGCAATTTCCACGCTTGTGTGGTTTACCATCACCGCATTCTTCTCCGTCTTGACGGGCATCATCGTCGCCGTCGTGATGAAGCCGGGCATCGGCACGAGCATCGATGCTGCCACCGCGCAGGATCCTTCCCACGTCGGTTCGTGGACCGCGTTCTTCGAACAGCTTCTGCCCCAGAACTTCGTGGGCCTTTCCGCCTCACTTTCCGACGGCGAAGTATCCCTCAGCTTTGGTGCCCTCCAGCTCCTCGTCATCTCGCTGGCCATTGGTATCGCCGCCGTCAAGACTGGCAAGTCTGCCGAGCCTTTCCTGCGCTTTACCGAGTCCTTCCTGAAGGTCATTCAGGTCATCCTGTGGTGGATTATCCGCCTTGCCCCGATTGGCACCGCGGCCCTCATCGGCAAGGCCGTAGCTACCTACGGCTGGGATGCACTGGGCTCGCTGGGCAAGTTCGTCTTGGCCATGTACGTCGGCATGGGCCTGGTATTTGCCGTGGTCTACCCGGCAGTGCTGAAGTTCAACAAGATCCCGGTCATTGGTTTCTTCAAGCGCGTATGGCCTGTGACCTCCCTGGGCTTTGTCACCCGTTCTTCGATGGGCGTCATGCCAGCTACCGAGCGTTTCAGCGAAAAGGCTATGGGCGTTCCCTCCGAGTACGCTTCCTTTGCTATTCCGCTGGGCGCAACTACCAAGATGGATGGCTGCGCTTCCGTATACCCAGCCATCGCTGCCATCTTCGTCTCCCAGTTCTATGGCATCGACCTTGACTTCACCCAGTACCTGCTCATCATCTTCGTGTCCGTTATCGGTTCCGCCGCTACCGCAGGCACCACCGGCGCAACGGTGATGCTCACCCTCACGCTTTCCACGCTCGGCCTGCCGCTGGCCGGTGTTGGTCTCCTGCTTGCCATCGAGCCGATCATTGACATGGGCCGTACCGCACTGAACGTCACCGGACAGGTGCTGTGCGCCACCATCGTGGCTAAGCGCGCCGGCATCCAGGACAAGGCAACCTGGGATGCTGCCGAGAACGGCGTCAAGCACATTATGGATTCTGACTCGGCTGAGGCTATCGGCGTCAAGGCTTAAACCAGTCTCCTAAATAAGGCAAAAGAAACGCCCGCAAGGTATTCCTTGCGGGCGTTTAGCTATGCGCTTTTACTTCTTGAGGCCGTCAACACCATCGGTGTCGATCTGCTCCTTGCGCAGCTCCTCGGTGTGAGTCTCGGTGTCGCGAACGGTGTCCTTCTTCAGGTTGATCTTCTCAACCGGAACGGTTTCCTTGTTCACGTTTACGCGCTCCTCGTGCAGGGTGACGGAAGCTTCCTCGGAGTCACCGGAGATGGTGCCGTTGTAGTTCTTGGCATCCTCAGCGCTGATCGGGGTGCGCTCGACGCTAACCTCTTCACGCTCAACCGGAACCTCAACGGTCTCGGTGTCGGTCACAACGTACTTGCGCAGGCGAGCCTCACCGGTAGCCACGCGCTCCTTGTTGACGTTGAGCTGCTCCTCGGAACGGATGAGCTCGCCATCGTTGTTGGTGCGTGCAGCTGCAGCGTCATCAGCTACGCCAGCCTTGCGCTCGGTAGCAGCGGCGTCGGTGGTGTGGGTAGCTGCCTTCTTCTCGTCAGCGTGTGCACCAGCAGCGCCTGCACCTGCAACACCTGCGCCAGCACCAGCAGCGCCGGCACCTGCGGTCAGGTTGTGATCCTTGTCAGCGCCAGCTTGAGCGTCGCGCTTGGAGTCAAGGTTGGAATCCTTGTAGTCGGTAACGTCGTGTGCGTTATCCAGACCGTAGTGCTTGAAGATATCGGACTGTGCCTCAGGGGTCAGCGGCTTATCGGAGTCGAAGTCCGGAGCATCCTTGATGCGGTCCTTGGAGAAGCCCAGCTTCAGGTCATCGCCGGAGAAGTCGTGGCCGCGCAGCGGAACCAGGCTGGAGTTCATGCCGAACAGGCCGTGGTTAACCTCAACGAAGGTAGGCTGGCCGGACTGGTCATCAACGAATACCTCGTTAACGTCGCCCAGCTTCTCGCCGTTCTTGTCGTATGCGGTTGCGTTAAAGAGGTCCTTAATGTTCTTACCCATTGTCAGTAAATCCTTTCTGCTATTGGTATAGCTATCTTCAACCAAACAAAAGGACATTTTCTACCCCCGCCACGTGGAGTATGGGGGTGAAAATCTCCAATTGATTGCTGTAACAACCACCATACGGAGAAATCAAAATTTTTCGACCGGCAGACAAAAATTTTCTAAATTTCGTTCACCGAAATCAGTCTTCGTGCAGCTCAGAACGTTTGGTAACAGTTCTATAACATTGGAAAATCTGCACCATAAGCACCCGAATCGGGGAAACCGGATGTCGATTCTCTCGCCCGCAGCGCCCTAGACACATCCCTTCACGATCTCCAAATCGTCCACTGTTCACCACACCCCGAAATGCGGTGACAACTACCCCACAGGATTCTTTAACGAGGGTGTACTTTTCTCCCAGTATCCACAGGCGGTGCACAGGCCCGTACACCCGAACGGGCCTACACACATATTGGTCTAGTGCGCATACACCACAGTAGTCGGCAGAAAACTGAGAAGATTAAGTCTTAGCGGAATAGGTACGGGCGTCGATTTTCCAGGCCGGCTGGTTCCACATGAATGAACGCACTGCAGCCTGGGTAGAGCTCGTCGAGGGCAATTTCCACTGCGTCTGCAACCTCGTGGGAGTGCATGACGCTCCACTCCCCTGGCACCTCCATGGTCAGGTACACCAACCGCTGGCGGCCAGAGGCCACGGTGCGACGATCCGTGAAGTTTACCGAGTGTTCCTGCTCCAGCCGGGCTAGCAGTTGCCTAATGTGTTGACGCTCGTCGTCGGGAAGCGCCTCAGAAAGCAGGCTACTCACCGAATCGCGCAGGAGGCTATAGCCTGTCCACAAGATATTGATGCCCACTGCGAGTGCCACTACAGGATCCAGCCACCACCAACCAGTAAGGAATACGGCGGCGATGCCTATAAGGACGCCTACGGAAGTCCAGACGTCGGTAAGCAAATGGTGCCCATCCGCATCCAAGGTGGCGGACCGGTAGCGCTTACCTGCACGGATGAGCGCGATGCCCACCGCGCCGTTGAGCACGGAGGAAAGCGTTGACAACGCCAAGCCCCAGCCCGGCTCTTCAATCGGCTGCGGAACAAAGAAGCGTTGGATCGCCGTGTACACGATCATGCCGGCCGCAATAAAAATCATTGCGCCCTCTACCAAGGCGGAGACGTACTCGGCTTTGCCGTGGCCAAACTGGTGGTTATCGTCGGCCGGCTTAGAGGCAATCCGGAGGGCATAAAAGCCGGCGACGGCCGCGACGAGATTCACGATGGATTCGAAGGCATCGGAGAGGAAGCCCACCGAGCCCGTAAACCACGCGGCCAAGGCCTTGAGGAGGATGGTAGCCACTGCGGCGGCGATGGATAGCTGCATGAAGCGCTCAAGAATGCGCTGTTCTGAGCCCATGGAGGACATAGTCACTTCTCCCTTCGGTTCGGTTGCGGACCGAAGGTCTCGTTCACGGCCGCGGGCACTGCGGGCGCTGGCTGGCCGGGCTAAACGCCAGTATGTCGACCAGTCATCTCAGAATTAACCGAGGGAACTACTCCCCTTCAGGAAACCCCAACTTTATAGGGCAGGTGACACCGGCGCAAGATCGAAAAAGCCACGGGAAACTCCCGTGGCTTGAATTCGTGAAGCTTTAGTGCTGGCCCTCTGCAAACTCTTCTACCAGCTTGGCGTTAAAGGCTGGCAGGTCATCTGGAGTGCGGGAGGAGACCAAGCCCTGGTCGCAGTGAACTTCCTCATCTACCCAGGTGGCACCTGCATTGCGCAGGTCGGTCTGCAGGGACGGGAAGGACGTCAGGGCGCGGCCCTTGAGGGCTTCAGCATCAGCCAGGATCCAAGCACCGTGGCAGATAGCGCCGAGCGGCAGATCCTTGCTCATGTGGTTGCGCACGATTTCCACCGCGGCCTTATCCAAGCGGATGAGGTCGGCGTTATCGGTACCGCCAGGCAGAATAATGCCGTCGAAAGACTCGCCAGTGGAGTCGCCGGTAGCGGCGTCTACGGAAATCTCCGTGCCGTTTTTGCCGGTAATGGTGCCGGCCTTTGGAGCGAGGACACGCACGGTAGCGCCGGCGTTCTTCACGGCCTCTAGCGGGGAGGTCAGCTCAGAGTCTTCGAAGCCATCGGTAGCGATGATGGCAATGGTCTTATTATCTAGTTCAGCCATGTTGCAGCCTGCTTTGTTCGAGTACGCCGCCCACGGTAACGCGGAAGTTTCGTCTTCGCTACCTTCTCTTGCGCGCGAGTGGGCGGCGCCTTCTCCCTCTGACAAAGGGCCGGTTCCAAGCGGTGTGGAATTAGCCGCCGATCTTAAAGTCGCACACGTCGCCGTCCTGCATGATGTAGTCCTTACCCTCTTGGCGGACCTTGCCATGCGCACGAGCCTCAGCCATGGAGCCAGCGGCTACAAGGTCATCGAAGGAAACGATCTCGGCCTTAATGAACTTCTTTTCAAAGTCGGTATGGATGACTCCGGCTGCCTGCGGTGCGGCAGAGCCCTGCTTAATGGTCCACGCACGGGCCTCCTTCTCCCCGGCAGTGAGGTAGGTCTGCAGACCCAAGGTGGCAAAACCTGCCTTAGCCAGGGTGGCTAGGCCCGGCTCATCTTGGCCTACAGCCTCGAGCAACTCGCGGGCTTCGTCTTCTTCTAGCTCGAGCAGCTCGGTTTCGGTCTGCGCATCGAGGAATACGGCCTCAGCCGGGGCGACGAGCTGGCGGAGTTCTTCCTTCTTAGCGTCGTCGGTAAGCACTGCTTCATCCGAGTTAAAGACATAGAGGAAGGGCTTCGCGGTCATCAGGTGCAGATCGCGTACGAGGGAGAGGTCAATCTCGCCTTCCTTCGCTGCGGCGAAGAGGGTGCGATCATCTTCCAGGATCTCCTGGGCCTTCTTGGTTGCTTCCACCTCGGCGGCCAAGTCCTTATTCTTGCGCGCATCCTTTTCCAGGCGCGGCAGGGCCTTTTCGATGGTCTGGAGGTCCGCAAGAATGAGCTCGGTATTAATAACGGAGATATCGTTGCGCGGGTCAACCTTGCCATCGACGTGAATGACATTGTCATCAGAAAAGGCGCGCACTACCTGGCAAATGGCGTCTGCCTCGCGGATATTGGCTAGGAAGGCGTTGCCCATGCCTTCACCCTGCGAAGCGCCGGAGACGATGCCGGCGATGTCCACGAAGGACACGGTGGCAGGAAGGATGCGCTCAGAGTTAAACATCTCCGCCAGTTGGGTCAGGCGGGAATCCGGCAGCTCCACCAAGCCCACGTTGGGCTCGATGGTGGCAAACGGGTAGTTGGCCGCCAGGATCTCGGAACGGGTCAGGGCATTAAACAAAGTGGACTTGCCCACATTGGGCAGGCCGACGATTCCTAGTGTAAGACTCACGGGGCCAATCCTAACGCACCCGCCTTCTTTTAAGGCAAGATGGTGGGGTGAATTCTGATAACCAACCGCTGCCCGATGACCCCCAAGCGGGCCTGGGCGATAAGTTTGATGAAAGCTTCGACACCAGCAAGCTGGAGGATGTATCCCCACATCCGCCGGGCGATCAGGTAGACCGCTCCGTCATCGCCGGCGAGGTGGTTAAGGCCGCATCTCTATGGGCCGTTCGCCTGCTCATCATCTGCGTATTCCTCTACGCCCTGTACCGTTTGCTGGGCAACTTCTGGCAGGGCCTTTTGCCGGTGCTTTTGGCCCTGATTATCTGCACCGTTCTGGCACCGGTAGCGAAAAAGCTGCGCGACATTGGCCTTCCCGCTGCGTTGGCGGCCGCCGTAACCATTTTGGTTTCCTTCACGGCCGTCGGCGGCCTCATTGCTTTTATTGCCCCAGACTTCGTGCGCCAATCCCGGTCACTGTATTTGCAGACGGTCTCCGGCATCCAAAGCCTGCAGCTCTGGGCCCAAGGCCCGCCGCTTAACCTCGATAGCGATGACATGAGTAGCTACATCGACGAGGCGGCGTCCTGGCTGCAGCAACGTGCCGGCGCCATCGCAGGCTCGGTCTTTACCGGCATCGGCACTGCTACCTCCATCCTCGTCACCCTCTTCATCGTCCTGGTGCTGACCTTCTTCTTCCTGAAGGACGGCGCAAAGTTCCTTCCCTGGCTGCGCGATGCCACGGGCAAGCGCGCCGGCTGGCACCTCACTGAGCTTCTTACCCGCGCGTGGGCGACACTGGGCGGCTTCATTCGCGCGCAGGCAATTGTCTCGCTTGTCGACGCCGTCTTTATCGGCGTCGGCCTCGCCCTTATCGGCGTTCCGCTGGCCATGGCTTTGGCAATCATCACCTTTATCGCGGGCTTCATCCCCTTCGTCGGCGCGATCGTCGCCGGTGCCCTTTCCGTCACCATCGCGTTGGTCTCCCTTGGCGTAACCAAGGCTCTGCTCGTTCTCGGCCTAGTGTTGCTGGTCCAGCAGTTGGAGGGCAATGTCCTCTCGCCTTGGCTGCAGTCCAAGGCCATGGACCTGCACCCGGTCATCGTCCTGGTTTCCGTGACGGTAGGCTCGGCTCTCTTTGGCCTGATAGGTGGCTTCCTCGCGGTTCCGGCGGCCGCGATGTTTGCAGTGGCCTACCGCTACGGCCAAGACATGATGAAGCTGCAGTCGGGAGAAAAGACCGCCGCGGATCTGGACTTTTCTACCGTGGCCGGTTATCTCATCGGCCGCTACACCGAAGACCAAGGGCGTTATAAGCGCGAGGCATGGCTCAAGATGCCGGACTATGCAGCGCCAGAAGGCGCGTTTGCCGACGTCTCCGCAGACGGCGATTCCAATTCCCTCGACGCCGCCCTCAATGTGGAATCCACCCCCAAGGAGCATGAAAAGCCCGGCATGCGCGCAAACCTGCGCCGCGCCCGCGACGCCTTCGAAGGCCTTTTGAACGGAGATTCGAAAAAATAGTGAGTCGTGTCGGCGGCGCGTGCCATGCTGGAAACCATGACTTCCACTTTGCCCGTGCTGCTACTTTTTATCGGCCTCATCCTCGGCGCGGTAATGGGCTGGTTAGCACATTCCTACTCCGCTACCCGCTCCGCGCCGAGCGCCGAGCACCGCGCGCTACAAGACTCGCAGCGCCGCCAGGCCGAGCTCCAGCCGCTAGAAAAGGCCATGGACCGCTTGGGATTTCAGCTCCAAGAAATTGAGGAGGACCGCACCGCGCTGCTCGCCTCCCTCTCCAGCCAGGTGCAGGCGGTGACCCGCACCTCCTCCCGCTTGACCGAACGCACCGACAAGCTTGTGACCGCTCTGCGCTCACCCAATGTGCGTGGCCGTTGGGGCGAGGTGCAATTGGAGCGCGTGGTTGAGCTCGGCGGCATGACCAAACATGTGGACTTTGATTGCCAGGTCTCCGCACCATTGGGAGGGCGCATCGTCCGCCCTGACATGCTCATCAATTTGGCCGGTGGCCGCCACATCATCGTCGATGCCAAGGTTCCTTTTACCTCTTACCTTGACGCCCTAGAAACCGATGACCCAGAAGAGCACGCCGGCTTCCTCCGCCGCCACGCACACCTCATGCGCGGTCACGTCCAAGCACTATCGCAGAAGGATTACATTGAGGCGTTTCAACCAACGCCCGAGTTCGTCATCCTCTTCGTACCCGCTGACCCTTTCCTTGATGCCGCGCTATCGGTGGATCCAGAACTTATCGAGTACGCCTTTGAACGCAATGTAGTCATCGCCACCCCCAGCTCGCTTTTTGCCCTCCTGCGCACAGTAGCCATGGGCTGGCACCAAGAAGACATCTCCGCCAAGGCTAAGGAGGTCCAGCGCTTGGGGCGCGAACTGTATACGCGCCTGAATACGCTTTCTGATCACTACGGCAAAGTGGGCCATAACCTGGAAAAGGCAGTCGAGGCCTATAACGCCACGCTTTCCTCGCTTGATTCCCGCGTGGGCGTCACCGCCCGCAAACTGCATGAGATGGATATCCCGGGCCGCACGGACCGCACCCCGCGGGAGCCCTTGCCTATTGATACGTGGCCGCGCGGGAATTCGGCACTATAAATCCGCCGCTTTCGTGCGTGGAAATAGCCATGGGCCGGCGGCAACCGGTAGGATCTTCCGACGTGTCACAAGCCAAGCAAAGAAAGTCCTCCGCCGCCCAAAGCTCCGGTCTCCCCAGCATCTCGCTGGGCAAGGGCCTTGGGCTGCTCGCGGCACTCTTGCTCACGGGCGCGTTTATTTCCATCCTGATGGGTTCCATCGGGTGGGCTTACCTCGCGTTCCTCGTCATCGGCTCGCTGCTGGTGGCGCTCATCGTTGAAGAGCGGGGTCTTTTCCTCACCGTGGCTTCTATCCCCATTGTGTATGCCATAACGGTGGGTGTGGCCGGTTTCTTTATCACCAAGGCCAACTTGCCAGAGGGTGCATCGGCGTTTTCCAAGACGGCAATCGTCACTGCGGCGTTCCCCCTTGTTCAGAGGTTCCTGTGGCTCCTTATTGCCTTGGTGGGCGCGGCAATCATCGCCTGGCTGCGCTGGGCGCGCTTCCGCAAGACGGCCAAGCGCACCGCCGAAATGGAAACCGCTTCCCGCCGTGCCGACGCCGAACAAGACCGACGCAACCGCGAAGAACGCCTATCGGTTGCAGACTTGATGGCGCGCGATACACCGGCAAAGCAATCCAAGAAACCGCAAGCCGCTCCGCAGCGCGCCCGCGCCTCGCACACGTTAAAAAAGTCACGCCCAGCGCCAAAGGATCGCCTGCGTGGGCGCGACCGTGAAGAGCGCCGCCGAATGCAACAAGAGGAACGCGACAATCCGCTGCGCCCGGATCCAGCCCGGCGCGCTGGCGATTCTGTCCCGGCGTCTCAGCAGGAGAAGGAACAGCCTAAGCAAGGCTGGGACGATAACCTCTACGACGAGGATTAAAGCAAAAAGAAAGGCCCGTTTCCGGGCCTTTCTTTCGTTTTCACTGCCATAGAGGCAAACGCTACTTAGGTGCGTGCTGGGCGCAGGTCGCGCGGTAGGGCGAAGGTAATCGTCTCGGTAGAAGTAGTTACCTGCTCTACGTCGCTATAACCGCGCTCGTCTAGGAACTCCAGTACTTCGCGTACCAGCAACTCAGGTACCGAAGCACCACAGGTTACGCCGACGGTCTGCACGCCTTCCAACCAAGATTCGTCGATTTCCTTGGCAAAATCCACGAGGTGGGAAGCCTTGGCGCCTGCCTCCAGCGCCACCTCAACCAAGCGCACCGAGTTGGAGGAGTTCTTAGAGCCCACCACAATCATCAGGTCGCACTGTGGGGCGATGGCCTTGACGGATTCTTGGCGGTTTTGGGTGGCGTAGCAAATATCGTCTGAAGGCGGGTTCTCTAGGTGCGGGAAGCGCTCGCGCAGCTTATTGACGATGGTGATGGTCTCATCCACCGATAGCGTGGTCTGGGACAGCCAGATAAGCTTCTCATCCTGCAGGAACTCTGGCAGCTTGGCGACGCCCTCGACGCCATCCACGAGGTGGGTGACCTCAGGTGCTTCGCCGGCGGTGCCTTCTACTTCTTCGTGGCCTTCGTGGCCAACCAAGAGGATGTGGTAGCCATCGCGCTGGAAGCGCTGGGCTTCCTTGTGCACCTTGGTCACCAATGGGCAGGTGGCGTCCAAAGTAAGCTGCTTGCGCTGCGTTGCTTCTGCGCGCACGGCAGGGGAAATACCGTGGGCGGAGAAGACTAGGTGGGCGCCTTCTGGTGCCTCAGAGGCCTCGTCGACGAAGATGACGCCGCGTTCTGCCAGAGATTCTACGACGTAACGGTTGTGCACGATTTGTTTGCGTACATATATGGGCGCGCCGTACTTTTCCAGCGCCTTTTCTACGGTCTCGACCGCGCGGTCCACGCCTGCGCAGTATCCGCGCGGGGCCGCGAGGAGAACATTTTTACCATCAGTCATGGCTCCCAGAGTATCGAAACACTACGCAAAACAATAGTGGGGCCTAACGTCACCTTTCTGGCTACCCCGAGCGGGGCAATAGACCGCGCTGGCCCCTAAACTAGACGGAAGAACACGGCAGACTGAAGAAAGGGAGGCTGTGTGAATCAACCGGCAAATACTCCGGATACTCCCTGGCCCGTTGGCAAGGTCAATGACCAAGTCAAGGGCTGGATCGAGCGCCTGGGTTACCTGTGGGTAGAGGGTCAGTTGACCCAAATTAACTTCAAGCCCACCTGGAAGCTGTCCTACCTCACTCTGCGTGACGTACAGCAGGAAAAGTCCGTGCAATTGACTTGCCCATCATCGATGTTGCAGTCATTGTCTGCACCGCTGAAAGACGGCGACCGCGTCATTGTCCACGGTAAGCCCGCCTTTTACGCTGGACGCGGATCCTTTTCACTGTGGACCACCGAAATTCGTCATGTGGGCATTGGCGATCTGCTTGCTCGCATTGAAAAGCTGCGCCAACAGCTAGCTGCTGAAGGCCTTTTCGATCCCGCGCGCAAGCGGCCTCTCCCCTACCTGCCGCACAAAATTGGGCTGATTACCGGCCGTGGTTCTGCTGCAGAGCGGGACGTGATGGCGGTAGCCCATGACCGCTGGCCGGCGGTGCAATTCCGCGTCCTCAATACCGCGGTTCAGGGTGCGAATACCGTACCTGAGGTTATTGATGCGCTCCAGCAGCTTGATGCGGATCCTGAGGTGGACGTCATCATCATCGCCCGTGGCGGCGGCTCCGTGGAAGATCTGCTGCCCTTCTCGGAAGAAGCACTACAACGCGCAGTGGCAGCGGCCGGCACCCCGGTAGTCTCTGCCATTGGCCACGAGCCGGATAGCCCAGTACTCGATAACGTCGCCGACCTGCGCGCCGCCACGCCTACCGACGCCGCAAAACGCGTCGTGCCCTCTGTAGCCGAGGAACGCGCCATCGTCGCAGAGGCTCGCTCTCGCATGGCGGCCGCGCTGCGCGGCTGGGTGGAAAGGGAACGCCGCGGCCTCGACAATATTCGTTCCCGGCCTGTCATGGCAGACCCGATGGCCCCTATCCGTGCGCGCCGCGAGGAGGTGGAGCGAACCCGCGCTACCATGCGGCGAGAAATTGAAGTCATGGTGGAGCGGGAAACCCGCCACGTGGAATCGCTGCGCGCCCGCGTTTCGGCGTTGGGACCGTCGGCGACTCTCGCCCGCGGATACTCCATTGTCCAGGTAGTGCCCAAGGACGGTTCCGGGCCCGAGGTTGTCACCTCTTATAAGCAATCCCCGCCTGGCGCTCAACTGCGCATTCGAGTGGGCGATGGATCTATTACCGCAGTTTCTATGGCCTCCCAGGCCGCCGATTAATCACCAACCGAGGAGAAAATCATGTCCGATGACACCATTGGTACCGGCCAGCCAGGCCAGGATGCTTTTACCCCAGTAGAAGAATTGAGCTATGAGCAAGCCCGCGATGAGCTTATTGAGACCGTGAAGATTCTCGAGCTTGGGCAGATGGGCTTGGATGAGTCGCTAAAGTATTGGGAGCGCGGCGAGGCCCTTGCCCGTGCGTGCGAGTCGCACCTCGACGGCGCGGCGAAGCGTGTGGAAGACGCGCTCGATAAGGCCGAGGACGCAGACGCTGAAGGAGACGAGTAGTGCAGATCTATGGTTATCCAGGCGAGCGCGTGGATTTTGTGTCGAAATCCGCGGCCGCCGGTTCCATCATGGCGGGAGATTCCCGAGATTTCGTAGAAGAATTCTTCGGTCCTGCACACACCCGCGACGATAATGAGGTGAGCTACTTCTCCCGATCCGTGGTGCTGCGCTTTACGGACGACAAAGTACGCGAACTCGCCGTTTATCCGCAGCGCTCGCAACGTGAGCGCGTCGATGTCTTTGTAGGAAAGACACGCCTCAGCGGCCTGGATGCGGAGGCTTTGGCGGAGGTTATTGCCCAGGCCGGCGACGGTCTTAGCGCCACCGCCGCGGAAGAAGGCTTGGGCGAGGTTATTTTTCGGCTATAGGTGCGGCGTCGATAAACGCAGCGGTAGCAGCCTCAAAGTCACTGTCGTCCGCGGCGCCGGAAATGATGAGGCGGGCATCGCCCAAATCCGTAACCCACAGGCGGCGCACGGAATCATCGTCGCTTTCTAGTACCCGCACTTGGTGGCCCTTGACCTCGCGGGCGGATTCGATGCCGCGGTAGTTGGCATCGTACGCCTCGCCTGCCTTATCAGCCGCGACCTGCGTTTGTGTAGACTCCACAAACCCTTGGTCAGCGGTCACCCAGCTGACCACGGTGGCGTTCTCGCCGCCCATATCTACGCGGCGGGCAGCATTGGCCTCCCAGCCCTCCGGCATTTCGGGATTGCGAATAGCACCGACCCCAGCGCGAGCCTGGGTGTCTAGGAAGGTTTGTTCATCCACTTCCTGCACCGCTCCCTGCTGGGTTTCGGAGTTAATTGAGCACAGGCCGGTCGCTCCCACGGCGAGCAGCATCATAATCACCACGACGGCGAGGGACAGGGAAATATCCTTCGCGCCTTCAAAAATCTTTGGTCTTTCTTCTGCAGCCACGCGCCTTAGTATCGCACGGCCTGCTTTCAAAAAGCCACACGGCCCCTTTTGCCCCGAAAGATCTGTCAATCCCCCACAAATGGGGCGCAAAATCGAACCCATTAGAGCAAAAAAGTGCGAGAATGGAAAGGTAGAGCATCAAGGGGAACACCCCTCGATGAGAAAACTATGGAAGGCAACCACTACACATGTCCGAAAATACGTCTTATCTTCCTGACCGCAACCTGGCAATGGAACTGGTTCGTGTCACCGAGGCAGCAGCACTCGCTTCCGGCCGTTGGGTAGGCCGCGGCCAGAAGAATGAGGGCGATGGCGCGGCGGTCGACGCCATGCGCAAGCTCATCAATTCCGTAGCGATGAACGGCGTCGTTGTCATTGGTGAGGGCGAAAAGGATGAGGCCCCCATGCTCTTTAACGGCGAAGAGGTAGGCACCGGCGAGGGTGCCGCCATGGATATCGCCGTAGACCCAGTCGACGGTACCCGTTTGATGGCAGAAGGACGCCCCAACGCCATCTCCGTCATTGCGGCTGCCGAACGCGGAACCATGTATGACCCTTCCGCAGTCTTCTACATGGAAAAGATTGCCGTTGGCCCCGAGGCAGTTGGCGCTATCGACATCAACGAGTCCGTGGAATGGAATATCCAGTCCGTGGCTAAGGCGAAGAATATTCGCCCTACCGATCTGACCGTGGTGGTCCTTGACCGTCCCCGCCACGAACAGCTCATCTCTGAAATTCGCGCCGCAGGCGCCAAGGTGCGCCTCATCATGGATGGTGACGTAGCCGGCGCCATCGCCACCTGCCAGGATTCGAACTCCATCGACATGATGATGGGCATCGGCGGCACCCCGGAGGGCATCATCACTGCCTGCGCTATGCGCTGCATGGGCGGCGAAATCCAGGGCAAATTGTGGCCGAAGGATGAAGAGGAAGCAGAAAAGGCCCGCGCCGCCGGCCATGATTTGGACCGCGTCCTCAAGACCAATGATCTGGTCTCCTCTGAAAACTGCTACTTCGCTGCCACCGGCGTGACCAATGGTGACATGCTGCGCGGCGTTTCCTACCGCAATTCCGGTGCTACTACCCGCTCGCTGGTTATGCGCTCCAAGTCCGGCACCATCCGCTACATCGACTCCATCCACAAGCTGTCCAAGCTGCAGGAGTATTCCGTCGTGGACTACGACACGCCAACCAAGAAGTAGGGTCCACCCCCGAAGGCGGCCCTTCTTTTGGTTCTCCGCCATACTGGAAAGCACACACTCCCAATTAACTGAGGTGATCTTCACATGACTGAATACCGCATTGAACATGACACCATGGGCGAAGTTAAGGTTCCTGCAGATGCCCTGTGGCGTGCACAGACCCAGCGCGCAGTGGACAACTTCCCTATCTCTGGCCGCGGCCTGGAAAATGCGCAGATTCGCGCCCTTGGCCTGCTCAAGGCAGCCTGCGCTCAGGTAAATAAGGATTCCGGCAAGCTGGACGCGGACAAGGCCGATGCCATCATTGCTGCCGCCACCGAAATCGCCGAGGGCAAGCATAATGACGCCTTCCCTATCGACGTATTCCAGACCGGCTCCGGTACCTCGTCCAATATGAATACCAATGAGGTTATTGCCTCCTTGGCACATAACAATGGCGTGGAAATTCACCCGAATGACCACGTGAATATGGGCCAGTCCTCTAATGACACCTTCCCCACCGCTACGCACGTGGCTGCTACGGAAGCTGCCGTTAATGACCTCATCCCGGGCCTGAAGGTCCTCCACGAGTCCTTGACCAAGAAGGCCAAGGAATTCGCCGACGTGGTCAAGGCCGGCCGCACCCACCTGATGGATGCCACCCCGGTTACCCTCGGCCAAGAATTCGGCGGCTATGCCCGCCAGATCGAGCTGGGCATCGAGCGCATTGAGGCCACCCTGCCACGCTTGGGCGAGCTGGCCATCGGCGGCACCGCCACCGGCACCGGACTGAATACCTCCGCTGACTTCGGCGCCAAGGTCACCGAAGAGCTGAAGAAGCTCACCGGCGTGAAGGAACTGAAGGAAGCAGAAAATCACTTCGAGGCCCAGGCAGCCCGCGATGGCTTGGTGGAATTCTCCGGCGCCATGCGCTCGATTGCTGTATCCCTCAATAAGATTGCCAATGACCTGCGCATGATGGGCTCCGGCCCGCTGACCGGCCTGGCCGAGATTCACCTGAAGGACCTGCAGCCGGGTTCCTCCATCATGCCGGGCAAGGTCAATCCGGTTATCCCAGAGGCCGTCACCATGGTGGCGGGCCAGGTGGTAGGCAACGACGCAGCCGTAGCCTTTGGCGGCGCCCAGGGCCACTTCGAGCTCAACGTCTTCATCCCGATGATGGCGCGCAATGTACTCGAGTCCGCTCGCCTGCTGGCTAATGCTTCCCGCGTCTTCGCCGATAAGTGCATCGATCACATCGAGGCCAACGAGGAGCGCATGAAGCACTTTGCGGAGTCTTCCACCTCCATCGTGACTCCGCTTAACTCTGCTATTGGCTACGAGAACGCAGCAAAGGCAGCAAAGCACGCCCTGCACGAGAAGATCACCGTCCGCCAGGCCGTTATTGACTTGGGCTTTGTCGACGGCGAGAACCTCACCGAGGAGGAGCTGGATAAGCGCCTCAACGTGCTGAGCATGACTAACCGCGACCGCGATAACTTCTAAGTATTCGCCGCACCGCCACCCCGCCCGGGCAGGACTCGGGCGGGGTTTTCGCATGCCTGGGGTAAGGGGGCGTCGGCAAGCGCTATGGCATAGCACACATTAGTGGAAACGCACTTCTAAGATCACCACTTTTGCACTTGGTGCAAGTTTGCACCGAGTGTAAAGTTGCATGGCGTGCAAGAAGAATTATCACTACGCGAGCAGAAGCGCCTCGAGACGCGCCTGCGCATTGAGGATGCCGCCACGAAGCTGGTGGATGAACAATCCTTTAGCGCGGTCACGATTGAGAGGATCTGCGAAGTAGCCGGTATTTCTCGGCGCACCTTCTTCAATTATTTCGACTCCAAGGAATCCGCCGTACTAGGTGCTCCAAGCACCGAGTTTACGGAGGAGATGCGGGAATTCTTCCTCACGGAACCAACGACCAGCATGGTGGGACTCGTCCTCCAGTTGGTCAGGCAACACATGGAAGGCCACCACATCAACCCGACCATCCGGGACCGCCGCAAGCGCATCTCTAATGATCCGGATGCGGCCGCGGCGGCAATAAGCCGGAAGCGGGCAAAGTCCATTGAGCTTATCGATCTCATTGAAGAACGCCTCACCACAGAACCGGAGCTTCGCGTCCTCGATAACTGCTCCGCAAGTACCGAGGCGATGCTCATCGCCGGCCTCGTCCGCGAGGCACTTTGGCTCGCGATGGCATCCCCCGATGCGGATTGCAGCAAGGACCTCCACGCGCGACTCGATACCTCCCTCACGCTAATAACAGATTTTATGAAAGGAATGCGATGGTAGATACGGCTACTAAGGCCCCCACGCAGGGCCAGTCCCGAGCCGATAACCTCGGGCTTATCTTCTCGGCTTTGATGCTCACCATGCTGATGAGCTCTTTGGGCCAAATGATCTTCTCTTCTGCTCTTCCCACCATCGTCGGTGAGCTTGGCGGCGTCGACCACATGAGCTGGGTCATCTCCGCTTTCCTTGTCACCATGACCATCGCCATGCCTATTTCCGGCAAGCTGGGTGACATGCTGGGCCGCAAGTGGCTCTACATCGGCGGTATCGCCACCTTCGTCGTGGGCTCTACCCTCGGCGGCTTTGCAAACTCCATGACGCTGCTGATCATCGCCCGCGCTGTGCAGGGCTTTGGCGCAGGTTTTATGATGATTTCCTCCCAGTCCATCATCGCCGAGGTCACCTCCTCCCGTGAGCGCGGCAAGTTCATGGGCATCATGGGCGGCGTCTTCGGCCTGTCCTCGGTTCTCGGCCCCGTTCTCGGCGGCTGGTTCACCGACGGCCCAGGCTGGCGCTGGGGCATGTGGATGAACATCCCGCTGGGTATCCTCGCCATTATCGTGTGCACCCTAGTGCTGCACCTGCGCGTAGGTGATGCCGATATGAAGCGCTTTGACTGGCTAGGTGCCACCTTCATCGCCATCACCACCGCCTCCCTTATCCTCATGACCACCTGGGGCGGCACCGAGTACGAGTGGGGCTCTTCCATGATCCTCACCTTGGGTGCCATCACCATTATCGGCGCCATCATCACCGTCTTTGTGGAGCTGCGCGCTAAAGAACCGCTCATCCCGGTTCGCCTATTCAAGAACCGCAACATGGCCCTGACTACCCTCTCCGGCGTGGTACTTGGCCTGGCAATGTTCGGTGTTCTGGGCTACATGCCTACCTACCTGCAGATGGTGCACACCCTGACCCCAACCAAGGCGGGTCTCATGATGATCCCGATGATGGTTGGCCTTATCGGCACCTCCACTGGCGTGGGCTTTATCATCGCCCGCACCGGCCACTACAAGGTCTACCCCATCATCGGCCTGGCGATTACCGCCGGCGCCCTGTTCTGGATGTCCCACCTCTCCGTAGAGACTTCCCTGAAGCAGCTGGGCTGCGAGTTCCTCGTCTTCGGCATCGGCCTGGGCATGGTTATCCAGGTCCTCGTGCTCATCGTCCAGAACTCCTTCCCGCTGTCCCAGGTGGGTACGGCTACCGCGGCGAATAACTTCTTCCGCCAGATCGGCTCCGCACTGGGTGCTTCCCTGGTTGGCTCCATGTTCATCCACAATATGAAGGATGAGATGGCCACCCGCTTGCCAGAGGCTTTCCAGAAGATGGGACCGGAGGGCGCCGCCTACGCGGAGAAGTTCGGCGACGCCAATGGCGGTGCCAATAGCCTCACCCCGGATTTGGTTGCGTCCTTCCCCAAGCCCATCGAGGAAGCAATCCTCAACTCCTACAATGACGGACTGACCCCGGTCATCGCCCTCATGGTTCCGCTGGTTATCGTCGCCCTCATCCTCCTCCTGCCACTGCGCGAGGAGCGACTGAAGGAAACGATTGACTAATATCACCTTCACCTGCAGAAATACAGGCCACTAGCCGGGAGCTGCATGCCCTGCGCGATGCATTCCCGCTTGCCGACGCCCCCATTGAATCCGCCCTCGGCTATGCCCCCGGCGGCCTCCAAGCGGCGTTACAAATCCAGGCCGGTCCCATCGAAGTGTGGCGCAAGCCCGCGCGCACGGTGGGCCGATATGCCCCGCCCTAGGCGGGGCATTTTTATTGCCGCTCCCCTGGTTCTAAGGCCTAAACAAAAAGCCCCTGCCATCGTTACCACGAGTGTGGTACGAGCAGGGGCTAGTATGCGCCGGGGAAGCTACCGCTTCTTTTCCTCCGGCTTGGGCAAAAGCAGCTCATATACGTCGGTGTCGCGCCACTGGCCCGCAAGCTCGCCGTAGGTCATCTTCGCCATATGCGAGTAGGTGCCCACCTTCACGAAGCCGCGGGACTTGTGCAGTCCCGTAGAACCTGCATTTTCAGGGAAAATCCACGAATGGATGGCCCACTTGTGCAGGTCCTTGCACACCTCAATCAGACGATCCAGAAGTGCGCCGCCGATACCACGGCCCTGTGCCTCGGCACCTAGGTAGATGGAGTCCTCCACTACTCCATGGAAGACGGTGCGGGTAGATACAGGGGCCGCAGAAACCCACCCCAAGACCTTAGAGTCATCATCTGCTTCAACGGCAACATGCACCGAAGGCATAATCTTGCCGGCTTTGAATTCTTCAAAGGTCAGGGAGCGGGTCTCATAGGTAGCGTGCCCAGTATTGAGCCCCTGTTCATAGATCTCTCGCATCTGGGGATAATCCGCCGCAGTAAAGGGGCGGATGCGGAAATCTTTCTTCTTATCGTCCGAAGACGTCTGCTTGGCGTTCTCGCTCATATACAACATTATTACTGGGACATGCCCAGCTTCGCCACGCTGTACACATAAAGATCGCCCAACGCGAACGAACTTGGCCTAGTTGCCGCCTTCCAACAGGTCAGTGACGAGCTCCGCAATGGCAGAGCGCTCCGAACGCTGCAGCGTAATATGCGCAAAAAGCTCATGTCCCTTGAGCTTTTCAATCACTGCCTGCACTCCGTCGTGCCGGCCTACGCGAAGGTTATCGCGCTGTGCCACATCGTGAGTAAGAACTACACGCGAGCCCTTCCCCAACCGAGAAAGCACAGTAAGCAAGACATTGCGCTCCAAGGACTGCGCCTCATCCACGATGACAAAAGCATCATGCAGCGAGCGACCGCGAATATGCGTCAGAGGCAAGACCTCGATGAGGCCGCGCTCGTGCACCTCTTCCATGACGTTTTCAGACACCAAGCCTTCCAAGGTGTCATAGACCGCCTGCGCCCACGGGTTCATCTTGTCCGATTCCGTGCCCGGTAGGTATCCCAGCGACTGCCCGCCAACCGCATACATCGGGCGGAAGACCACAATGCGCCGGTGCTCGCCGCGCTCGAGCACCGCCTCCAAGCCGGCGCACAGCGCAAGTGCCGACTTGCCGGTGCCGGCGCGGCCACCGATGGAGACAATCCCTACGTTGGGATCCATCAGCAAATCCAAAGCGATACGCTGCTCTGCGGAGCGGCCCTGAAGGCCAAAGGCATTGATATCACCACGTACGAGCTCGACCACGCCATCAGCACTCATGCGACCCAGCGCGGATTGCGCACCCGCCGCCAAGGTCAAGCCGCAGTGCACCGGCAGATCCTCCACCGCGGTACCCTTTTCAGTTTCGACGCCGTCTAGCATGACTTCCCCATCACGGTAGAGGGCATCAATGACAGCAGGGCTAGTCTGCACCGTTGCCATTCCGGTATAGCCGGTCAAGACTACGTCCTGGGCGTGGTACTCATCCGCCTGCACACCAACCGCGCCGGCTTTCACGCGCAGTGGCACGTCCTTGGTGACTAGCACGGTATCTTTACCTTCGTGTGCAAGGTTGAGGGCGCAGGCCAGAATACGGTGGTCCCCCTCGGGGCCACGGAAGGCAGAGGGCAACAAGGATTGGTCTTGATGGTTCAATTCCACGCGCAGGGTGCCGCCATCTACGTTCACGGGGACCGGCTGGTCTAGCGCCTCATAGGTAGCGCGCAGTTCCTCCAAAAAGCGAAGAGCTTGGCGGGCGAACCAGCCAAGCTCTGGGTGATGACGTTTTCCTTCCAGTTCAGAAATAACCACAACGGGAAGGACCACATCGTGCTCTGCGAATTTGCGCAGAGCCCAAGGGTCAGAAAGCAAGACCGAGGTATCCACTACATAGGTCTTGGTAGCGACGGTGTTATCGGTTGTGGCAAGCGGAGTAGAAAGTACAGAGGGACGAGTCATGGTGGCAGGGTTCTCCCTTGAAATGCGGTAGATCAAACTTCTTCCGTATAGCCCCAAATTCAGGGGTTGCCACCCAAAGTAGGCACCGAAGGTTGAAATTACATGGGTGCAAGATGAACATTAAGAAAACGAAAAATCCCTCCGCAGCAGAAGCTGCAGAGGGAGAAGCTCTAAAGGAGCTTTTTACTTCTCTACGGAAGAGGTAAACTTGCCGCTCTCATCCTGGAGCCAGGAGATAACGCCATTGTCGAACTGCTGGGTCCAGCCCTTGCCCTCAGTAGCCTTCTCCTCGGCAGCCTTAGGCAGGCCTACCTCTGCATCCAGACCGCCCTGCTCCTTCCAGGTTTCAGCGATCTTGCCGACGATTGGCTGAGCCTCATCGCCACCCTTGGCCATAGCCAGCAGGTTGCCGCCGTCGAAGGTTGCCAAAGAACCCTTATCGGAAGACTCTACGCTCTGTACGTCGCCCCACTCAGCCTTCTTCTCCTCGATGGCAGACGCCAGAGCTGCCGGAACCTCCTTGTCGCCGTTGGCGGTGGAGACGGTCTTGGTGTCGCCGTCCTTGGAATCAGCATCCTCAGACTCAGAGTCCGCAGACTCGGAATCATCCGCGCCCTCAGACTCGGAGGATTCCGCGTCCTTATCCTTTTCGGAGGTAGCTTCATCAACGGCGGAGCCAGCAGCGTCGGAAGCATCAGCTGCTACGGAGCCGGCGGTATCCTTAGCGTCGTTAGCTGCATCCTCAGCATCGGAGCACGCTACGAGAGCAACGGACAGGGTTGCGGCTGCAAAGCCACCTGCGATACGACGGGTCATCTTCTGCATTACTGCATCATCCTTTCATCGAGAAAGTAAGTTAATTCTAAAATTATTGTTAAATCACCCTTTATGGCGAACAACGACCACCGTAACGACGACTCCCAGCTGGCGCCACCCGTCCGGACAGGAAGTAGACAGCAAACAGTAAAGGCCTACCTACGTTTGCGCTGCTTAGGGACCTTCTTTTTCTTTTGTAACGAATTGTTAACGTTTCTCCGCGCCTGCTTCGCCTTCACCTTTTCCCTGGCGCTGCGCTTCGGCTTCTCTTGGCGGGAGGAACGAGCCGTACGGCCCTTAGCGACGCCCACGAAGTCCTGGATCGCCTCCCCATCCTCATCCTTGCGCCACACCAACGCAATCTCCGTAACCGGCACGGACTCGTCCTTAAGGCCCAACGGCACCACCTGCTTTTTGCTCAGGACCTTCAGCAGGGGCCGCGGCGCAATCGCGATACCCACGTTGGCCGCCACTACCTGCAAGGCGTCGCGGACTGCGGGGACATCGACAAGCCCGGAATCGGCGACGCGGTAGTTGAGGTGTTCATCGGCGACGTCGGCAAGCGCAAGCTCCTCGCCCACCTCCGCATAGACCGAGTCTTTGGGAACGGCAATGCCAGGGGCCTCTTTATAAAGTCGCACCACATGAAAGGTGTCATCCACGCGGGCATCCGGCAGGCGTGCGAGGGCCAAATCCACCTCGCCAGTTAAAAGTGGAGCCAGCGCATCATCAGCATCAACGGTGTATAAACCACCGTGAGCAGTATTTTCTTCGAATCGGCGGAACCACTTTCCAGGCTCTGTACCGGTGGCAAAAGCTAAGCGCAGCATAGAGGACAGTCTACTGAAAGTGCTACGGTAAAAGCGTGACTGAAGAACAAAAGCAACCATCCGGCACCGCCATGCGTGCCCAAACCGCGGCGAAGAAGCTAGGCATCTACCTGCCCGCCGCGCCGGACGAGTTCCAAAATAGCGCCATTAGCCACGAAGAGCTGCGCGAACTGCAGCATAACCCACCCGAGTGGCTGCAAACTTTGCGCCGCGAAGGGCCCCACCCCCGCCCCGAGGTTGCCCATAAGCTGGGCATCTCTGTTACCGCGCTCAAGAAGAACGATATGGATAAGCCGCTGACCACAGCGGAAATCAATCAGCTCCTCCAAGAGCAGCCGGAATGGCTTCAGCAGGCCCGCGCTACCATGGCGCAGGCCCGTGGCCATGAGGTGAAGGACTAAACCAGCTTCCAGTCCTCGAGGCCCTCATACAGCGGGTAGTGCTGGGCAATCTTGTCCACGCGAGCGCGCAGGGCCTCCACATCGGCATTCTTGCCCTGGACCAGGGCGGTGCCGATAATATCTGCAACCTCGGTGAAGGCCTCGGCATCGAGGCCGCGGGTTGCCAGCGCAGAAGTACCAATGCGCAGGCCGGAGGTGACCATCGGCGGACGCGGGTCATTCGGCACGGCATTTCGGTTAACGGTAATGCCTACCTCGTGCAGCAGATCCTCTGCCTGCTGTCCATCCAATTCAGAATTGCGCAGGTCCGCCAGGACCAAGTGCACATCGGTGCCGCCGGTCAGCACGTCCACGCCAGCCGCCTTGGCATCTTCTGCGGTAAGGCGCTCTGCCAGAATGCGAGCACCCTCCAAGGTGCGCTCCTGGCGCTCCTTGAATTCCTCGGTAGCGGCAATCTTCATAGCAATAGCCTTGGCAGCGACCACGTGCATCAGCGGTCCGCCCTGCTGGCCCGGGAAGACGTTGGAATTGATCTTCTTGGCATAATCCTGCTTGGCCAAAATCATGCCGGAGCGCGGGCCACCCAGGGTCTTATGCACGGTGGTGGACACGATATCCGCGTGAGGAACTGGGCTCGGGTGCAGGCCCGCCGCCACAAGACCCGCAAAGTGGGCCATATCTACCCACAGGTAAGCGCCGACCTCATCAGCGATTTCACGGAAGGCCGCGAAATCCATGGTGCGCGGGTAGGCAGACCAGCCGCCGATAATGACCTTCGGCTTTTCCTTCAGCGCCTGCTCGCGCAGCTTATCCATGTCCACACGCATGGTCTCTGGATCCACCTCGTAGGCGGCGACATCATAAAGCTTGCCGGAGAAGTTCAACTTCATGCCGTGGGTAAGGTGGCCGCCGTGAGCCAGGGACAGGCCCAAAATCTTGTCGCCCGGCTCAGCGATGGTGGAAAGCACCGCTGCGTTCGCCTGTGCACCGGAGTGCGGCTGAACGTTGGCGAATTCCGCACCGAAGAGCTCCTTAGCGCGGTTGCGGGCTAGGTCCTCCACGACGTCGACATGCTCGCATCCACCGTAGTAGCGGCGCCCCGGGTAGCCCTCGGCGTACTTGTTGGTAAGCACGGAGCCCTGTGCCTGGAGCACGGCGCGAGGCACAAAGTTCTCAGAGGCGATCATTTCCAGGGTTTCGCGCTGGCGGGAAATCTCTCCCTGAATTGCGCCGAATACGTCCGGATCGAGGTCGCGGAGGTCAGAGGTAAAAGAAGCCATAAAGGTGTGGTCCCCTTCTCAAAATCAAGCGGTATGGGATGCTGCATATCTTATCGTGCCATGCTCCCTAAGGGGGCATACTTTTACCCGCAGATTATGCAAGTGCAACAATGGAGCCATGGCGCGCACATTGGATTCGAGTCCCTACCTAGATTTTGACCGCGAGACCTGGCGTGAACTGCGTAAATCCATGCCTCAGGTGCTCACGGAAACCGAGGTGGAAAAGCTTCGCGGCCTAGGAGACCGCATCGACCTAGACGAAGTAGCTGACGTCTACCTCCCCCTCTCCCGCCTCATCCATATGCAGGTCATGGCACGCCAGCAGCTCACCACGGCTACGGAATCCTTCTTAGGCAACCCTCCGACGCACGTTCCCTTTGTCATCGGTGTGGCCGGCTCCGTGGCGGTGGGAAAATCCACCACTGCCCGCCTCCTTCAGGTGTTGCTGCAGCGCTGGGACTCCCACCCCAAGGTCGCGCTCGTTACTACCGACGGCTTCCTCTTCCCCACCGAAACCCTCAAGAAGCGCGGCCTCATGCAGCGCAAGGGCTTTCCGGAATCCTACGACCGCCGCGCACTCCTTCGCTTTGTCACGGACGTAAAATCAGGAAAGCCTCTGGTCAAGGCGCCGCTTTATTCTCATATCTCCTATGACATTGTGGACGGGGAATACCAGGAAGTAAACCAGCCCGACATCCTTATTCTAGAAGGGCTCAACGTACTGCAGACGAGCCCCACGTTGACCGTGGCGGACCTCTTTGATTTCTCGGTCTACGTTGATGCCCGCACCGACGATATCGAGCAGTGGTATATCGACCGCTTCCTTACTCTGCGCCACACCGCTTTCCGCGAGCCCAACGCCCACTTCTCTTCCTTTGCAGACATGAACGATGAGGAAGCCCGCGACCAGGCCCGCGAAATTTGGCAGTCCATTAACCTGCCGAACTTGGTGGAAAATATCTTGCCCACCCGTGTGCGAGCCTCCCTCGTGCTGAAAAAGGGCTCGCATCACCTGGTAGAACAGGTGCGAATGCGCAAGCTCTAGAGCCTATTTGCCAAAGCGGCGCGAACGCTGGGAGTAGTCCCGCAAGGCGCGAAGGAAATCCACCTTGCGGAATGCAGGCCAGTAAGTATCCGTAAACCAGATTTCGGAGTACGCGGCCTGCCACAGAAGGAAGCCCGACAGGCGTTGTTCACCAGAGGTGCGGATAACCAAGTCTGGGTCCGGTAGTCCCTTGGTGTACAGGTGCTCCCCAATGGACTCTGCGGTAACGCGGTCCGCCATCTCCGCTGCGGTAGTTCCCTTCTCTGCTTCCGCGCGCACCAAGTTCTGCACTGCGTCCACAATTTCTTGGCGCCCGCCATAGCCCACCGCCACATTGACGATGACCCCGGTATTGTCCTCGGTTTCCGCCGCCGCCGTCACCATGCGCTGGCGAATTTCGTCCGGGAGCAGATCGAGGTGGCCAACAAGGCGCACCTGACAGCCGACGTCGCTATGCGATAGGTGCGTGACCACGTCCGAGATGATGTCAAAGAGCAGCTCTACTTCCTGCTCGCTGCGCTTCAGGTTCTCCGTGGACAGCAAATAAATGGTGACCACTTCGATATCGGTATCGCGGCACCACGAGATCATCTCTCCGATTTTCTTCGCGCCTTGGCGGTGACCATGGCTGATATCGGTAAAACCAGCCTCACGCGCCCACCGACGATTGCCGTCGGCCATGATGGCTATGTGCTTAGGCTGCGGCTTTCCCTTAATCAGGCGCGCCAGACGGGCTTCATATGCTGGGTAGGCCAGCTGCTTGAGAGAACTCACGCTCATTAGTCTATCCGCCTAGAAAATGGACTTCTTGCGGTTATCGTAAATGCCGGCTTCCTTCATCGCCTTATCCACGGCTTCCTCATCGAATGGATCGATTCCGTGATCCTCCGCAAACATCATGCGGCGGCGAAAGCGTGAGTAGCGGCGATGGAAATTCCAGCCCGCAAACAACACCGCAACTCCCATAAGCGCCAGGATCAGCAGGCCGATGGGCGAAGCTTTGCCAAATTCAGGGCCCATTGGGCCACCTTCGGCACCCTCGGTTCCTTGGGCGAGTACAAATACGTCATGTGCGGCAAACACGAAAGAGCCATACATGCTCATGTCTTAGGCCTCCTCTTCCTCTTCGATGCCGGCGAAGAGGTCATTTTCGGGCAGAGAGGTAGAAACGCGAGTCTTCGCCAGCTCGAACTCCTCGGTGGGCCAAAGGCGCTGCTGTACCTCCACCGACGTCGCCAAGAAGGCACCCGCCGGATCGATCTGCGTAGCGTGCGCCCGCAAGGCCTCCTCGCGATTGCTGAAGTAATCCGCGCATTCCACCTGGGTGGTTACACGCGCCATGATATCTCCAAAAGTGGTGTCCCAGCGCGCCAGCATCGGCCCATAAGGGCTGGTTTTACCCTCTTCTAGCAGCAGATCATGGAACATCTTCATGCGCTGATAAACAAAGCCGTGCGAATAGTACAGCTTCAGCGGCTCCCACGGCTTACCCAGCTCTGGGTGGTACTCGGCATCGCCTGCCTTCTCCCACGCGATCATGGAAGCCCGGTGCACCACCAAATGGTCTGGGTGCGGATAACCGCCATTTTCGTCATAGGTGACAATGACGTGTGGTCGAAATTCGCGGATAACCTGGACGTATTCCTGCGCGACGGTGTCATCGCCCAGCAACGCAAAACAGCCCTCCGGAAGCAATTCCTCCATAGTCTTGCCTTCAACTGGGTCGGGCAATCCGGAATCAACGTGGCCCAGCCAGCGGTGTTGTACGCCCAGCGCCCGCGCAGCGTTAGCCATTTCTTCCCGGCGCACCTCGCCCATCTTTTCCTTGATTCCCGGGCGATCCATGGCGGGGTTAATCACATCGCCGCGCTCGCCGCCGGTACAAGTTAGCACCAAAACCTCATTGCCTTCTGCGGCATAGCGCGCGGTGGTTGCAGCACCCTTGGATGATTCATCGTCTGGGTGCGCGTGGATCGCTAGTAGGCGAAAATCGCTCACTGAAAATCCATCCCCTTATTATTCTAGGTTCTTTGAACAGATGATTATCCTAGTAGATAATTGGAAAACAGTGGTCCTCGGCTAGAGTGGAAGCTATGACTTCCGCCGGAAACTCTCGCTCAGTCGCCCGCTACGGCTCCCGCGGCTCCTCTGAAAAGAACTCTGGTAGCTGGACTAATAAGGCGCTGGTGTTGATCTTTGTCGCCATTTTTATCGCGCTTATTTTCTTCGGATTCCGGTACTTCCAGGAAAAGGAGCGTGTGAACGCACAGGTGTCCATCGTGACCCAGGAGGTTTTGAGCGATGATTCCACCCGCGTTTGGGTCGATGTCACCCGCAATCACACCGATGAAGATGCTTATTGCATTGTCCAGGCCTTTGACTACTCCAAGTCCGAAGTAGGCCGCCGCGAGTTCCCTGTTCCCGCGGGCGGAAACGAAACTCAGCGCATTGCTGTCGACGTCCCGACCAACGCTCGCGCCGTGGCAGGCGGGGCCTATGGTTGTTCCGGCAATATCCCCGAATACTTGGATATGGATAACCCTGACTACGCGGAAAGCCGCTAGCCGCGTGTGCTAGGATTTGTAGCGCCTAGAACTGGGCATATGCCCGGTTCCACTTTTACTTATAGCCCCAAGGATTAGCAGGGGCTTTGACCACAATTCCTATCTACGGAAGGTTGCAGAATGGCTGAGCAGCAAAAGCAGTACATCACCCCGGAAACCAAGGCAAAGCTCGAGGCCGAGCTGCAGGAGCTCATCGACCACCGCCCAGTAGTCGCGGCTGAGATCAACGAGCGCCGTGAGGAAGGCGACCTCAAGGAGAACGCCGGTTACGACGCCGCACGTGAGATGCAGGACCAGGAAGAGGCCCGCATTAAGCAGATTTCTGAGGTTCTTGCGAATGCCACCACCGAGCGCGGTGCCGTTCAGGAGGGCGTCGCCCACACCGGTTCCGTAGTTCACGTTTACTACAACGGTGACAAGGACGATAAGGAGACCTTCCTCATCGGTACTCGCGCCGCTGCTTCCGATAACAAGGACCTGGAAACCTATTCCGAACAGTCCCCGCTGGGCGCTGCCATCCTTGGCGCACAAGAAGGTGAGACCCGCGAGTACACCGCTCCGAATGGCAAGACCATTTCGGTCACCATCGAATCCGCAGCGCCGTATGATTCTGCTAAGGCCGCTGCTCCACGCGAGTCCTAAACTTTTAACCACTTACCACTCTGGAGAAAGAGCACATCCCCATGAAGAAGTTCTCCCGTTTCGCCGCCACTGGCCTGGTCTTCACCGCTGGCCTCTCCCTCGCTGCTTGCCACCCACCGAACCAGCAGGATTCTGATTCCAAGGTAGAAAATGCCTCCACCTTCACCGGTGAGGCCCCGATGCAGAAGGATGCTGAGACCAGCTCTTCCGCACCCGAAACCGTTGTTGAAGAGGAAGCACCTGTAGTCGAGTCCGGTGTTCCAGAGGAGCCGGCACAGCCGCACTTGAACGGTACCGCCACCGAACTGCCACAGCAGTAATAAGGGCTTGAAGGGCCGAGTGATTTCCTCGGCCCTTTTTTCATGCTATTTTTCTGGGTCCACTTCCCGCACCCAATCCCCGATGACACCGGGTACGACAGCAGGCGGCTCTCCCAAGAGGTCGCGCTTATTGGGGTCCCGTTCCACCTGCGTGGTGACGGACTTTACGCGCTTTCTCTCACTGTCTTTGCCTCCGCGCATCCCCATCATTGGACCATAGGCTCGCGCCCCTCCGGTTGAGCGGCCTGCATTGCCTCCGCGCGCTGCCGCGGCACTTTCGCTGCCACCTGTTCCTGGGACAAGGCCGCCACCCACGCTGGGCCGCATGCCCGCACCAGCACCGGTTCCAGCACCGCTGCCAAGACCAGCGCGCATGCCCGCACCGCCGCCGATTGCATTGCTATGGCCAGCGCGCATGCTCGAACCGACACCGGCGTAGGGCGCTCCGGCTCCTCGTCCAAGGTGCAGGCCCGACTGCGCTCCTCTTCCGGAACGCGCCATATCAGCGCTGCCACTTACATTTCCTGCAGCGGATCCAATTCCGCCCCTCAGGGGCTGGCCGCCTAGTACACCGCGGCCCGCATCCGCAGGCCTTCCGGCTGCCATCATCGGTGCCATCCCAGTATTGGCGGATTGCGCTGTAGCTCCCGGAGCCATCGCACCGCCGCCGTGAAGCGCTCCAGCGTTTGCTCCAGTGGCAACCGGATGCGCTGTACCACTAGGAACCTGCCCCATCGCCCCATTCGGCGCAGTTACGCCCGGCATGGATGCACCTTGGGTGGATACTTCATTTCCGCCGATGGCTACGTGGTCTCCCAGGCCCAGCTTTTCCAGCGCATTCCTGCCGCTAGTATGCATCTGCTGGTGAAAATCATTAATTTCTTGTGGGCTCATCCCCACTGCTTCTAGCCCGTCCACATTGCCATTGACGACGTCGAAGTTCCCCGGCCCCAAATCACCGCGCGCTATCGCTTCCGCAATCTTCTTTGGCCATAGCACGGCATCGGTGGTGTAGCGCTGCCCATCACCGTCAACGCCAGCGAGGCCCGCGTCGACACCGCCGCCTCCCGACGCCGGCGACTGTTCCATCAAAGCGTGCTGGTACGGCATTGCCTCAACCGCGAAGCGCTGCAGGTCAGGCTGCAACGCGGCCAATGCGGCCTTTTCCGCAATCTCGCGCTCAACCGGTTCTGGAATGGCCATCACTTCCATCGCCATGGCCATTGCAGTAGGCTGCATGCCCATCAGCTTGGCGTGGAATCCAGTCAGCTTCTCCCCCATGACCTTGGCATTTGCTACAAAGTGGCTTCCCGACGCCGCCACTTCCCTAATCTTTGCCGCCGCCCTCGACGTTGCCTCACTGTCGTTCTCGCCTTCCAAAGACCCGGCTGCTTCCTGTAGCCCGCTAACGATATCGTCGACTTCCGACGCCAACGAGCTCCACCGCGCATTCGCCTCAGACACATTCCAAATCTGCGTCGACATCAGGTCCGTAGCCAGCTTCACAATGTCCGTTCCGACATTCACCACCGGCATGGAAAACCCAAATGGACTGTACCCCGGCTCAGGCTGGTTCATAATCGGCATCGACTCAATGCCGATGTCCCCACCCGCATCCGCGATCTCCATTCCCCGACTATTCGCGTCCTCCTGCGCCTGAAACCCTCGAGCCTCCCGCCCGAGACTGCCGTACAACCATTCTAATTGCTCTGAAAAGTTCTTGATTGATTCACACGCAGATCCCGGATCAGTCTCAAGAACCCTCTGGTGAACCGCACCTACATGATCAATTCCATTAACTGAAGAAAATCCTGCATTAAGTGGAGAATTTATCCCCGCTCCCACTTCACTAATTCTTGATTGAAATTCATTAATTGCCATAGAATTCAGCTCAAGATTCTGACTATTCAGCTTCATTGCTCCCCCGATTTTTATTTACATTGTAAGGTCTTCAAATATTTGCTCGGCATTTTCGCAGGTAGTCTCTACAGAACCTTCTTGAAGATTGGAAAAGCTAACTTTCACTGTTCCACCTTTAGTCTCTAGAAATGCCGAACAGTATCGGCCCAAAGGACCATCTTCTGGATAAGCTACGAGAGGTAGATTCTCGCCAGTCAAAATTGGTTCACCGGTAAATTTGATTGTTTCTTGATCGATCCCCAAATTCTTTGACGCCAAAGTGATAGAGGCTTTTCCATACCTCGCCTCAGAGCCACGAAATCCACAGAAACTCCATCCTGACTCCCGATGAACCGAAATAGGCTCAGGATGTATCCCAGAAGCTTCTAATCTGCCGTACGGAATCTCCGTACACGGATCAAAAAGCTCGAAACTCGGGTCTGCCGGATCGAATTCCCCCAGTGGCGGTAGGACGCCGGAAGTGTCTTCCGACCCCGTGGCGCCGGCCTCCCCCGGTTGGCCGGCGCCGTCCGCATTCTTCCCGCCATTAGTGTGTGCCGATTCCCCCTGATTGTCGTCCGCATCATCCCCCGGGTCCCCGTTGGCTCCCCCTGCACCGTCGGCCGAACTAATGCCGCCAGCCTCGTCCACCTTGGTGGGTTCCTCTGACGCGCTCCTCGTACCGATGTCCGCAACGCAGCTACTCAGCATAACGGTGCTGCTGACCATCAACGTTGCTACGGTGACCTGACGCTTCACAACAATCCTTCGCGCACTCACTTCCTGACGAGAGGAACAGGAAAAGTGAAACAGAGAACTTTTCACTTCGTATTTCCCGTTCCGGTACACAGCATGCATGAGGCCCCAAGAATTTTCTATGCAACCGCAAAGGTTAACGGCAATTTAACAAAATTATTTGCCCCATATGTCACATCCATAACGTCTAAAGGGCGAAATTTCCTGCTCATTAGCTGTACCACCCCTGGGAGTGGTTTTGTAGACCAAATGAAGGCTAAACCCGCACTTTATCCCCCAGAATTACCCCAGAAATTACACGTTTGTAAGCGATTTTTGGCAACAAAAAGGCCCGCACCGAAGTGCGGGCCAATGCAAAAGAGTCAGTTAGTCTCGCTGGAAATAGCTCAGCAGACGGAGGATCTCAGTGTAGAGCCAGACCAGGGTCACAGCGAGGCCAAGAGCTACGCCCCAAGCGTTCTTAGCAGGAGCACCAGCGCGGATCATGCGGTCAGCCTGATCAAAGTCGGTCAGGAAGGACAGGGCGCCGAGAACGATGCAGACAAGCGAGAAGATGATGGCAATCGGGCCACCATCACGCAGTGGGTTGAAGTCAAAGAAAATCGCGCCCAAGAAGTTAACAAGAGCCATGACAGCAACGCCGGCAATCAGGCCGAAAAGGATCTTGGTGAACTTCGGAGTCACCTTCACTGCGCCAGTCTTGTACACAATCAGCATGCCGATGAATACACCAATCGTGCCGACAATCGCTTGGCCAATGATGGCCATGCCGCCCTCGCCCTGGAAGTTGACGTTGGAGAACATCAAGGAGAAGCCACCGACAAATAGGCCTTCAAATACGGCATAAATCAGGGTGACTGCAGCAGAACCCCACTTCTTGCCAAAAGAGGCAACGAGCACGGTAATGAAGCCACCGATACCACCGACCAGAGTCAAGGCCATGGCAATACCCGGGCTTACTAGCATTCCCAAGGCGAAGTTGATGGCTGCGGCGACGATGATAACGCCGAGGGTAATGCCCGTCTTGGTCACTACGTCATCCACGGTCATGGGACGAGTAGATACGTCCTCATAACCAGAGTTTTGACGGCTACTATTTTCGGTCAGAGAACTCATTACCGGATTGCTTGAACGCACGGTTGTCCTTTCTAAGAGAGGTGCAAATTAGCTATCTCACCCCATTCAACGAGACACCACCCCATAAAGTTCCACATTCTTTCCATTTAGCTAGAAGTTTTGTCTGCAACTTCTACATCAACCCTGTGAAGACCTGTTGACGAGAAAAGTCTCGGGACACCGACCGGAACGATGTCTCGAGACTTCACATGGTGCCCCCAGTGGTGTCTGGTTCGGAGACATCGTTCCGCATGTCTTATGAGATAGTTCCGGTCTAA
>CALLKG010000133.1:0-4314 GCA_938008395.1 Corynebacterium tuberculostearicum | reverse complement strand
CAAAGAGCTCGGTGGGGAACGGGCCGGCACCCACGCGGGTGGTGTAGGCCTTGATGATGCCCAGTGCAGTCTTAATACGAGTCGGACCGATGCCGGAACCTACGGAAGCACCACCGGCCGTCGGGTTAGATGAGGTCACGAATGGATAGGTGCCGTGGTCCACGTCGAGCATGGTGGCCTGGCCGCCCTCCATGAGCACGTGCTTGCCGGCTTCAAGGGCCTGGTTGAGCTCCAGCTCGGCGTCGATAACCATGGGGCGCAGGCGGTCACGGTAGCTCAGGAAGTACTCCACAATCTGGTCGGCCTCGATGGCCTTGCGGTTGTACATCTTCACCAGCATCTGGTTCTTGATATCCAGCGCGGATTCGACCTTCTGGCGCAGGATGGACTCATCAAAGATGTCCTGCACGCGGATGCCAATGCGCGCCACCTTATCGGCGTAGGTCGGGCCAATGCCGCGGCCGGTAGTACCAATCGCGCGCTTGCCCAGGAAGCGCTCCTGCACGCGGTCCAGGGTCTGATGGTACGGCGCCACCAAGTGCGCATTGGCGGAAATCTTTAGGCGCGAGGCATTCGCGCCGCGGGCCTCAAGGCCGTCAATCTCATCAAAGAGCGCCTCAAGGTTGATCACCACGCCATTGCCCAGCACCGGGGTGGCGTTCTCGGACAAAATGCCGGCCGGCAGGAGCTTCAGCTCGTATTTTTCGCCGCCTACCACGACGGTGTGGCCGGCGTTATTACCGCCGTTCGGCTTGACCACGTAGTCAACCTTGCCGCCGAGGATGTCGGTCGCTTTGCCCTTGCCTTCGTCGCCCCACTGGGCGCCGACAATGACGATCGCTGCCATTGTTTAGTCACTTCCTCATAATTGAAGCCAAAATACTCTCCAACTTTACACTTTCCCGGCGCAAAAAGCCCGCGTAGCATTGTCCGCATGCGTTTTTTGTTCCTCCGCTGCGGCGCCCCGGGCGTGGCCATGCCTGCCGACGCCCACGATCTCTCCCCCATCCCTACCCGCAAAGAGCTCGCGCTTATCGACGCCTTCCTCAACCCCCTCCTTCCCACAGACCCCACTCCCTCGCTCGATGACATCGCGGCGCAACCCGACGTCCGCCACCTCGGCGCCCCCGCACCCGCCCCACAGGCCCCACACCTAGTAGAGCCCGCCCGGATCGTCGTCGCCGGCTCTGACGCCGCCCTCTCGGCCGTGCTCACCCGCCTCATGCGCTCCGACCGCCTCTGGGCCGAGGTCGCTTTCATCCCCGTCCCCTCGTCCGCAGCCTCCACCCCTTCAACCACCGCGCCGGCCGCCGCCACTCCGTCCACCGCATCCGCGGCCGTCACGTCCGTGGCCGCGCAGAACTGGGGCCTTCCCGCCTCCCCGGCCGAGACCCTCGACTTCGCCCGCACCGCCCCGGTCCGCCCCGCGCCGCTCATCCGCAATGATTCCGGCCTCGCCGTCGCGGGCTCCGCCACCATCTCAGACGCCTCCAATGGCTCATTCACCGGCGAAGTCATCATCGACGACCACAACCTAGCCGCCTCATCCCCCAAAACCTTCGGTGCACGCCTCGTCCCGATGACCGATGCCCCCGGCATCCTCGCCGCCCGCGCCACCTCCCCCGTCGAGTCGCAGGGCCGCCTGCGCTCGCTCCTGCGCAAGCCCGGCCAGCTCGACCCCGAATCCGTGCGCACCGGCCGCGCTGTCCAGGCCGGCGGCCCACAGCTGCGCGTCATCGTCGATTCCGTCCCCCACAAGCGCCCGGTGACCCGCGTGACGTTCTACCGCCACCTGCGCGACCTCCAGATCGTCCGCCCTTAACCCCAAGCGACGCCCTTGCCTCCGCGCGAGGACGTTAGTCCTCGCGCCCCCACACCTCCGGCGGGTAGGCCGGGTGCTGCGACGTCGGCACGAGGTGCGCCACGGCCGATTCGCGCGAGAGCCCGCACACCATCAGCATGTCCACCACGATGGAGCGCGTCTGGCCCAGAATCATATAGGCCGACAGCGTGCCTTCCCTGTCGATGATGTCCAACCCGGCGCGCCCGCCCACGATGCGCAGGCGCTGCACAAGGTCCGGAATCTCAATCGCTTCGTCATGCCCGTGCTTTTTGCCCCGTCCGTAAAGCTCACTTACAGCGAGCATGATTTCAGAAAGCTCATCGAGCAACTCCACCTGCTCGTCCGAAACCTTGTCGCGGTCCTCCGTCAGGCCCAGCGCCTGGCGAGAGAGCACGCGCACGCCGCGGACCGCGTTATCCACCGGCAACAAGATGCGCTCCAGCGAGCGAATGCTGCGCCGCGACGCCCACAACAGCGGCGAGACTTCCGAGGCCTCCCTGCCCGATTGCGCTGCGCTCAGCAGGGTATTGACGCTATTTTGCGTACCGCGCACCGCCTCGCGTGCGTCGCGGATGACGGCGGGGTCTTGGTGGCGGATGCCATAAGTGACGTCGGCAAGAATGCTCGAGGCAACCTTAAGCACCTTCGACACCTCGCGCCGCGCTTCCACCAACGGGGAATTAGGAATCAGCGCGATGGTTATCAGGCCAATGCCCGAGCCAATCATCGCGTCAATCGCGCGGTGCAGGCCGCCCGGCCCCTCCGTGGGTGGGAAAATCGTGGCGATCAAAATCGCGCCAAAGACAATCTGGTTGGTCACCAGCGGCGACTTGGTCAAAAACGAGCCCACCACCAGGCCCGCACCCACAATGAAGAAAATCTGGAACGGCCCTTGGCCCACTATCTGGAAGAGCAGGTCGCCCACTGCCACGCCAATGATGCCGCCAATCGACATCTCCAGCGCCTTTTTCATCCTGTCCCCACCGGACATCCCCAGAATGATGACCGCGGAAATCGGCGCAAAGAACGGCTGCGGGTGCCCCACCACATCGCCGGCCACCCAGTACGCGAGCGCCGCGCCAATGGTCGCCTGGATGATGTAGACAAACCGCGAGCGGATGCGGTTGACCCGCGAGAGCACCGAGCGGTCAATCACCCGCAGCTTTTGCCGCGTTGAGACTCTTTCCTTCGCTTCCGACATGCCTTCCAGCATAGAAGACCGCCCCTACCATCGCTGCCGTCCCCGCGCATCTCGGCCGTCGGCTGGCTTGTGGATAGCTCTTGCCGACGCCCCCTTCTCCCCCACCTATCCACAATTTCGCCCTTCCCGGCCGCGCACCGCTTGTTCGGCCCTCGAACCCCCTTTAGCTTCGGCCGTGTGAACACCGAATTTCTCTTGCTATGCCGCCGCGGCGTCGACCTCGTCGCCGAATTTCAGGGCTGCTCCGAAGACTCACTCCTCGAGGCCGGAGCCAGCCCCCTTCTGGCTGCCCAGCTCGCCCGCCTTCAGCACGCCTACTTCGGCCGCACGTCCAATAGCCGCAAGCAGCGCCTCGCGCGCGACGCCGCCCGCACCCGCGCTCACGACCTCGCCACGCTCGATAGCATTGAGTCCTATACCCGCCGCGTGCGCGATACCAACCGCGCCTGGGACCTGCGCCTAGAGCTCTGTCGCACCGAGGCCCGCCTCATCCCTTCTGTGGCCAAGAAGCTCCTCAAGCAGCTCAATCCGCCCCGCCGGCCCGAGCCCGGCGTACGCTATACCCGCCGCCCCGACGGCCCCCACACCATCTCCATTACGGCAGATCCCACCGATATCGCCGATATCAAGGGCGTGCTCGCTTCCGTCAACAAAGATGATCCCCTCGCCGCCGCCAAGAAGGTCCTCCTCGAGGGCAACCCCGGCGCGCTGCCGGCCGTGCATACCAACGTCATCCTCACCCTGGACCAGCTCGACCGCATCGTCGCCGCGCCTGCCGACGCCGCCGATATCACCCTCCAGCTCACCAACGGCGCCCGCATGACCGGCGCGCAGCTCGTCGCCCGCACCTTAGCCCAGCGCGGCTACGTCAGCCTGGTCCACCCGGAGCACGGCCCGGTGAACCTGTACCGCACCGAGCGCATGGCCACGTGGAAGCAGCGCATGCTCGCCGCGGCCGAGCATCCCGTGTGCGCCTGGCCGGGCTGCAATACGCCTGCCGACGACGCCCAAGTCCACCACCTCACCGCCTGGTCCGCCGGCGGGCCCACCAACCAAGAAAATCTGGTCACCTTGTGCGCGCACCACAACGCCGTCAACCAAGATGACCCCTCCCGGCCCACGGAACGCGGCCGCATGGTGCGCATCGATGGCCGCGTCGCCTGGATACCACCGTGGAGCAACACCCCACGCTTCGTCCCCAGCCCCGCTAGGCCGCCAAACCCGGCCCCTAACCACAACCCTGTCTCTTATACACATCTCCGAGCCCACG
>CALLKG010000132.1:0-8784 GCA_938008395.1 Corynebacterium tuberculostearicum | reverse complement strand
ATCTACACAGAGTAGATCGTCGGCAGCGTCAGATGTGTATAAGAGACAGGGAGTTGGGTGCGGGCGGTGGCGTCGGTAAGCATGAGTACCGCGATGGCCGCAAAGAGGGCGAGGGCGAACCAGGTGAGGTAGGGGAAGGCCCACATGCGGATGGGGAGGGGATGGAGGGCCTCGAGCTGGCGGCGCAGGCGCAGCTGGCTGACGGCGATGAAGACCCAGACGATGAGCAGGGAGGCGCCGGCGGCGTTGAGCATGAAAGTAAGGAGCCAGCCGGTGTCGGCGTAGTTGAGCGCGACCATGACGGCCGAGAGGAGGACGGACAGGCCGATGGCGGTGGTAGGAACGCCGTCTTTACTGGTGGTGGTGAAGATGCGCGGGGCCTCGCCGCGGGAGGCGAGGGAATGCATCATGCGGGAGGAGGCGTAAATCTGCGAGTTGAAGGCGGAGAGCAGCGCGAGGACGATGACGACTTCCATGATGCCGGCCGCGCCCGGGATGCCGGCGCGCTCGAGGACCATGGTGAAGGGGGATTCCGCGGCCGTGGAGGCGCCGCCCAGGATGGAATAGGGCAGGAGGAACGTGATGACGAGGACGGAGCCCAAGTAGAACACGGAGATGCGCAAGATGGTGGAGCGCACGGCGTTGACCAGGGATTTCTCGGGGTCCTCGGATTCGGCAGAAGCGATGGCAACCACCTCGATGCCGCCGAAGGCGAAGGCTACGGCCAACAGGCCGGCCGCGACGCCGCCGAGGCCATTGGGCATGAAGCCGTCCTCCAGGAAGACGGAGGTGCCGATGAAGGAATGGCCGGGCAGGAGGCCCAGGATGAGCAGCGCGCCGATGATGAGAAAGGCCACGATGACAACGACCTTAATGAGGGCGAACCAGTACTCGAATTCGCCGAAGCTGCGCACGCGCAGCAAGTTGACGATGCCGAAGAGGACCACGCAGATGGCGGCGGGAATCCACGGCGAGACGTTGAACCAAGAGCCAATGAAGCCGGCCGCGCCGGTGATTTCGGCGCCGAGCACGGCGACGGTGGCTAGCCAATAAATCCAGCCCTGGGTAAAGCCCGCCCAGCGGCCGATGCCGTGTTCGGCGTATTCGGAAAAGGAGCCGGAGGCGGGGATAACGGTGCCCATCTCGCCCAGCATCTGCATCACCAAAATGGCCAGAAAGCCTGCGATGACGTAGGCGAGGAGCACGGCGGGGCCGGCGGCGGAGATGCCGACGCCGGTGCCCAAGAAAAGTCCGGCACCGATGGTGGAGCCTAGCCCCATCATCGTCAGGTGGCGGACCTTCAGGCCAGAACCGAGGGTGGAGGAGTTATCAGTCACCCCTCCATCTTATTTTGCCCGATTGGGCTATAGGAATCGGGGGTGTTAATTCTTGTGCAGCTCGTCGTTAAGCGCGACGGCCTCAGCCTTCCACTCCACGGCCTCAACCGCACCGGAGACGGAGTTGCGGCGCAGCAGCATGCCGGAGGCACCGGAGAGCTGGGAGCCCTTGACGTTCTCGCCATTGTCGACGCCCAGTGCTTCCGCGACCTTGCCAAAGACGGCGACCTTGGTGCCGGCGGTGACGTAGAGGCCGGCTTCGACCACGGCGTCGTCGCCAAGCGAAATGCCGATGCCGGAGTTGGCGCCGAGCAGGCAGCGCTCGCCGATGGAGATGACCTCCTTGCCGCCGCCGGATAGGGTGCCCATGATGGACGCGCCGCCGCCGATATCGGAGCCATCGCCCACGACGACGCCCGCGGAGATGCGGCCTTCCACCATGGAGGCGCCCAGGGTGCCGGCGTTGAAGTTGACGAAGCCCTCGTGCATGACGGTGGTGCCCTCAGCCAGGTGGGCGCCCAGGCGCACTCGGTCTGCGTCACCAATGCGGACGCCGGACGGCACAACGTAGTCCACCATGCGGGGGAACTTGTCCACGGAGTAGACAACGACCGGGCCGCGGGAGGCCAGGCGGCCGCGCACCATCTGGAAATCGGACACGGCGCACGGACCGTAGTTGGTCCAGACCACGTTATTGAGGTGGCCGAAGATACCGTCCATATTCAGGCCGTGCGGCTTGACCGCGCGGTGGGACAGGAGGTGCAGGCGCAGGTAAGCATCGTAGGTATCGACGGGGGCGTCATCCAGATCCTTGATGGAGGTCTCAACGGCGACGCGGGCCACGCCACGCTCCTCGTCCGGGCCTGCCAGCGCGGAGAACTGCTGGGGAACCTCTTCCAAGCGCTTGGTCTCGGTGGTCTCTACGTTCTTATCGGTGTATACGGCCGGGAACCATACGTCCAAGACGGTGCCGTCATGGGTAATGGTTGCTAGGCCACGTGCGGATGCAGAAGTCATGCCCGCTAGCTTAGCAACTACTTCCGCGCCCCCGCGCGCTGGCCGGTGGGAAGCACGAAGGACAAGATGACGAGCACCGCGGCGAGGATGAGCACCGAGATGACCTGGTTGCGCGCGGCCGGATCAAAGAGCATCAGCAGGGTCAGTCCGGCCAGGGCGGCGGCCGTAACCCACGGAAGCCAGGGGAATCCGGGTACGTGGATCTCGGTCAGCTCGCCATTATCGCGCAGGACGGGGTGCAACTTGATAAAGGAAGCCACGATGAAGGACCAGATGACCAGCAGGCACCCGCCGACCGCGTTGAAGAGGAATGCCAGAAGCCCTGGCGGGTTCCAGAACTGCAGGCCCACCGAAGCGAAGGCGAAGACCATGGACAAGATGACGGCGTTGATGGGGGAGCCGGCACGATTTTGCTTCAGGAAGAATCCCGGGGCGCAGTGGTCTTTGGCCATATCGAAGACCAAGCGGGAGGTGGCGTAAATCTGCGCGTTGAAGGCAGACAACAGTGCTAGGGCGATAATCGCCTCCATGAAGCCGGCCGCAAAAGGAATCTTGGCGGCCGCGAGCACCAGGGTGAAGGGGGAATCGGCCGCGACATCGGCGTCCTGGATGGAGCTAAATGGCAACGCCATGGTGATCACCACGATGGAGCCGATGTAGAAAATCATGATGCGCACGATAATGGCGCGCACCGCGGTGGCTACGTTGTGCGCCGGATCCTCGGACTCTGCCGCCGCGATGGTCACCAGCTCGATGCCGCCAAAGGCAAAGGCGACGGCCAGCAATCCGGCGGCGAAGCCAGGAATGCCATTGGGCAGGAAGTTCTCGGTGAAATTGGTACCGGCCAAGGAGACATCCATGCCCGGCAGGATGCCCAGCGCCATGAGCGCGCCGATGACGAGGAAGGCGACGATGACGCCGACCTTGATGATGGCGAACCAGAACTCGAACTCACCAAAACCGCCCACGGCCGCGAAGTTGACCACCGCGAAAAACGCCACGGCAATAAGCGCTGGAATCCACGGGGCAATATCGAACCAGTTGGAAATGATGGCGGCCGCGCCGGTGATTTCGGCACCCATGACCATGATCAGCATGAACCAGAAAATCCACCCCATGGTAAAGCGCGCCCAGTGGCCATAGGCCTGGCCGGCGTAGGTGGAAAATGACCCCAAAGAGGGGCGGGCGGCGGCCATCTCACCGAGCATCCACATCACCAGTGCGATGAGCGCGCCGGCTACGGCATAGGAGATGAGCACGGAGGTGCCGGAAATCTGGATGCCGAGGCCCACGCCGAGGAAGAGGCCGGCGCCTACGGCTGAGCCAAGGCCCATCATCGTGAGATGACGGGATTTCAATTGAGTGGCTTCGGCCATTGTTATCACCTTACGGGGGACGAATCATTTGCAGTGAAGTGAACTTTACACAATGCGGTGAGCTGCGCGGAGCGCTAGCATGGCGCTTTGTGACTTTAGATCTATATGCAGACCCCATCGAACTAACCAAGGCGCTCGTAGATATTCCGAGCCCCTCCCACCATGAGGAGGCCATCGCAGACGCCATCGAAGAAGCGCTGCGCGGATTGGACGTCGAGGTTGCCCGCTACGGCAATACCGTGTGCGCCCGGACGAACCGCGGGCTAGATTCCCGCGTGGTGCTCGCCGGCCACATTGATACCGTTCCGTTGGCAGAAAATGTACCGCATCACATGGAAACCTCTGAAGACGGGGTAGAGATTATGTGGGGCTGCGGCACCGTGGACATGAAGTCCGGCATGGCCGTCTACCTCAATGCCTTTGCCCAGCTGCACGAGTCGGACGAGCTGAAGCATGACCTCACCGTCATCGCCTATGAGGGCGAAGAAGTGGCCACTGAATTTAATGGCCTGGGCCACCTGCAAAAAGACCACCCGGAGTGGCTCGCGGGTGACTTCGCGCTTTTAGGCGAGCCCTCCGGCGCCATGGTGGAGGCCGGCTGCCAGGGCTCCATTCGCCTGCGCGTGACCGCCCACGGCACCCGCGCGCACTCGGCCCGCGCCTGGCTGGGCTCCAACGCAGCACACAAGCTCGCGCCCATTATGAGCCGCATCGCCGCCTATGAGTCCCGCGATGTCACCATCGATGGCTGCACCTACCGCGAGGGCCTCAACATCGTCCACCTCGAGTCGGGCGTGGCCACCAATACCCTGCCGGATGAGGCATGGATGTTTGTAAACTTCCGCTTCGCGCCGGACCGTACGAGCGACGAAGCGCTGGAGTATATGAAGTCCATCATCGGTGAGGAAGAGGACGTCACCATCGAGATCGATGACATCGCACCGGCCGCCCAGCCCGGTTTGGGCCAGCCAGCGGCCAAGGCTCTTATCGACGCCGTCGGGGGCAACGTCCGCGCCAAGTACGGCTGGACTGACGTCGCACGCTTCTCCGAAATGGGCACCCCGGCCGTAAACTTCGGCGCCGGCGACCCCGGGTTCGCGCATAAGAAGGACGAGCAAGTCCCCACCGCGCAGATCACCGAAGTATCCACCGCCCTCGTGAACTACCTGAAGGGATAGACCATGACCCCTGAGCAGATGCGCACCCTGCGCGGCCCGATGCTGCTGCGCACCGAAGGCGAGCAGGCCTCCACCTTTGACCAACGGCTCTTGGAGTCCGGCGCGGACCATGAGTGGCAGCATGCCGATCCGTGGCGCGTCCTGCGCATCCAAGGCGAGTTCGTCGCTGGCTTCGATGCGCTTTCCAAGTTGCCGAAGGCCGTGACCGTCTTTGGCTCCGCACGCACCACGCCGGAGGATGCGAGCTACCAGCTGGGCGTCGAGGTCGGCCGCAAGCTCGCCGAGCACTCCTATGCCGTCATCACCGGCGGCGGCCCCGGCATCATGGAGGCAGCCAACCGCGGCGCCCACGAGGCCGGCGGGCTCTCCGTGGGCCTGGGCATCGAGCTTCCCCACGAGCAGGGGCTTAATGAGTATGTGGATCTGGGCCTGAATTTCCGCTACTTCTTTGCCCGCAAGACCATGTTCTTGAAGTACTCGCAGGCCTTCATCTGCCTGCCTGGTGGCATGGGCACGATGGACGAGTTCTTCGAGGTCATGTGCATGGTCCAGACCGGCAAGGTGACCAATTACCCCATCGTGCTCATGGGCACCGAGTACTGGTCCGGCCTGCTGGAATGGATGGATAAGACCCTGGCGGCCAGCGGCTATATCAACGAGGGAGACCGGGAGCTTTTCCTGCTTACCGACGACCCCGATGAGGCCCTCTCCCACATTGTCCAGCGCCACCAAGTCATGAGCGATAAGCGCATCAGGGAGCCGCGTTGAGCCTCGCGCGCGTGATGGCGATTGTCAATCGCACCCCGGATTCCTTCTATGACAAGGGCGCAACCTTTGACCTCGACCCGGCGCTGCGCCGTTGTGATGAGGTAATCGCGGCCGGTGCGTCGATCGTCGATATAGGCGGCGTGAAGGCTGGCCCCGGCAAGTCCGTGGACGCGGCGGAGGAAATCGACCGCGTGGTGCCGACCATCGAGAAGGTGCACGAGCGCCACCCGGATGTGCTCATCTCCGTTGATACCTGGCGCAGCGAGGTGGCAGAGGCCGCCATTGCAGCCGGCGCCGGCTTGGTCAATGACACCTGGGCCGGTTGGGATCCCGAGCTCATCGAGGTCGCCGGCCACCACCGCGTGGGATACGTGTGTTCGCACACCGGCGGCATCACCCCGCGCACCCGGCCGCATCGCGTCCACTTCGACGACGTGGTGGCCGATGTCATCGCGGAAACCACCCAACTGGCCGAGCGCGCCGCCTCCCTCGGCTGCCCGGAGGACCTGACCTTCATCGATCCGACGCATGACTTTGGCAAGAACACCTTCCACGGGCTCGAGCTCCTGCGGCGCATTGACGAGATCGTCGCCACCGGTTGGCCGGTGCTCATGGCGCTATCCAATAAGGACTTCGTGGGCGAGACGCTCGACCGCGGGGTAGGCGAGCGCGTGGCCGGCACCCTGGCCGCCACCGCGTGGTCCGCCGCCCGCGGCGTGGCCGCCTTTCGCGTGCACGAGGTGGCCGAGACCGCCGATGTCATCCGCATGACCGCCGCCATCCAAGGCGAGGTGGCCCCGCTAGTCACTACGCGAGGCCTTGCATGAGCGTCTCTGTAATCATTCCAGCGCTCAACGAGGAGGGCACCGTCGCGGACGTCGTGCGCGCCTGCCTCGCCGATGACCCCCTGGAAGTGCTCGTCATCGACGCTGACTCCACCGACGCCACTGCCTCCCGCGCTGCCGCTGCCGGAGCGGATGTGCGCAATTGGCGCGATATCCTCCCGGAGGAACCGCGCCCCGGTAAGGGCGAATCCCTCTGGCGCGGGGTTGCCGCAGCCAAGGGAGACATCGTCGTCTTTGTCGACGCCGACCTTGAATCCGCCGCGCCCGGCATGGTCACTGCCTTGGCCGCGCCCTTCGCCGACCCCAAGGTGGAGATGGTCAAAGCCCGCTACCGCCGCAGCCTCAACGGCCAGCCCACCGGCGGTGGCCGCGTGAGCGAACTGACCGCCAAGCCGCTCATCAAGCAGTTCTTTCCCGAGCTCGCCCACATCGATCAGCCCCTCGGTGGCGAATACGCCCTGCGCCGCGCCACCGCCCTAGAACTGCCCTTCGTGGAGGGGTATGGGGTGGAAGCGGGGCTAATGGTGGACGTCGGCAAGCGGGGCACAATCGCACAGGTAGACCTGGGCACGCGGGTACACCGCAACCGGCCGCTGCACGAGCTGGCGCCGATGGCCGAGGTAGTCGCGCGCACGCTGCTCGCCCGCGCCGGGGTCATCGCTCCCGTTGCTCAACGCCCGCCGCTAAAAGGTAAGGTTTAAGCCATGCTGTCTTGGATTATGCTCCTGCTCGTCCTTATCGCCCTGACCGTCATCGGCACCTGGGTGTGGGGTTCCATCTTTGGCCGCGGCGAGGTCATGCACCCGCTCGACGAGCCGCAGAAGGTGCGCGAAAATAACCGCGCCGCCCTCCGTGAAGGCCGCCTTGACCAGGTAAAATTCGAGGTGGTTCCCCGTGGATACCGCCAGGACCAGGTAGACGATCTCCTCGCGCAACTGGAGGAACAACTATCTTCCGCGCAGAAAAGGTCTAAGCTGGAAGGAAAAGAAGTTAACTAAAGGAGACTCACTATGGCAGCAATGAAGCCGCGCACCACGGGCGGAGAAATGGAAGCAGTAGAGGAGTCCCGCAAAATCGTCATGCGCATCCCCTCGGATGGCGGCGGTCGCATCGTCATCGAGCTGAGCAAGGACGAGGCCGCCGAGCTCGGTTCCCTGTTGACCGAGGTTTCTAGCTAGTCTAGGTACATGCTTTCTCATATCGTCGACATTCTGGCCGATCCCAACGATGGCACCGCGCTTTCTGGTGCCGATGATTTCTCTCGCCTCGTCTCGGAATCCGGCCACTCTTTTGATGTGGCCAAGCAGGGCTATGTCACCCTTGCCGCCGGCGCCGGACTCAAGCACAAGGGCGATGACATGGATATGGTCAACGCCCGCGAGACCTATTTGGCCATGGGCCACTTCGCGCCCTTCGTTGAGGCCGTAACCGGGGCCGTCCAGGACGGACTGGATTCCGCCTCCCTGGCCGAGTCCACGCCCGCCTCCCTGCTCGAGGTGGGCGCCGGCACCGGCTACTACCTGGCCCATACTCTGGACTCCATCGCGGAGGCCCGTGGCGTTGGCCTCGATATTTCCCCGCACGCCGCGAAGCACTTGGCTAAGTGCCACCCGCGCGTCGGCGCCGTCGTGGCCGATGTGTGGGAGCGCCTTCCCATCCAGGATGAGTCCGTCGACGCAATCTCCGTCGTCTTCGCCCCGCGCAATCCCGCCGAATTCCAGCGCGTGCTCGCCCCGGGCGGCCAGGTCATCGTCTTGACCCCCGGCGCCGGACACTTGGACGAGCTGCGCGAGCCGCTCGGCATCCTCGGCGTGGAAGAAGGCAAGGTCGAGCGCATGTATGAGCAGGCCGAGGGCTTCCTCGAGCAGGCGGCCGATCCGGTCGATATCTCGTTCCCCATCGAGCTTGATAAGGCCTCCGTCGCCGCCCAGGTGGGCATGAGCCCGTCCGCGCGCCACATCAGTGCCGGCGAACTCGCCGAGCGCATGGCCGCGTTGCCCCCGACGCTCACGGTCACCGCCCGCGCCCGCTTGGATCGCCTCCGCGCCGTCTAGCTCCCGGCTGGCCCCAGCCACCTCCACCGCCCTTCGCGCTCACCGGCAGCGCGTGGGGCGGTTCTTTTCGTCTCCCCAGTGAGCGCGAGGGGAGGTATTCGCCCTTGCCGCTCACCGGCACACGCTTTCCGACGCCCCAGCTTCTCCCCGTGAGCGCGAAGCTGTCTCTTATACACATCTCCGAGCCCACGAGACCAGAGAGGATCTCG
>CALLKG010000131.1:0-3345 GCA_938008395.1 Corynebacterium tuberculostearicum | reverse complement strand
ATCTGCCAGTTCCACGATCTCTTGCTTCTCGGCCTCTGAGGCACGGGTAGCTGCCATACGAGCGGCAATAGGCTCGATGGCAAGGCGCAGTTGATTGAGGGAATCTAGCTGCTCTTGTCGGCCTTTTTCGCAGGCTAGACGCCAATTAATGATGGATTGATCGAAGACGGCCCATTCACTTAACGGCAACACAGTGATTCCAACTCGGCGAGATGAAGACACCATGCGCAGTTGCTCGAGTGCACGCATAGCCTCTCGGGCGACGGTACGGGAAATGTCGAAACGCGCGCAGATATCTTGCAGGGTAAACCGTTGTCCGGTTTCGATAGTTCCGCTAACAATTTCGGCCCCTATTTGATCGAGCACGGCGGTGAGCAGAGGAACTGGAGACTCGCTGGAATTAGCCACGGTAGGGGGCCTCCTTGTGCAGAATTTGAAAACTAAAAGCGCTTACCGGCAATTGAATGCGAAATCCATATCAAGAAAAGAATGGCCTTGAATTGGCACCCCTTCCATGAAACGTAAATACATCCTAAGGGATGCCAATGTTAACTACCCGTAAGAGCTGTAAAACTATTGAATTGCGTTCAATTTACCGCTTATTCTGGGGGTTAGGAAGCCTTCTTCTGTGGAATGGGTCGAAATGGCTGCCGAGGCGCGGTGCAGATCTGCTCAATTGCTGCTTTATGGAGCGTTGATACGGCTACCAGTGGCAATGCGTTTAGACCGTCGATTGAGTACGATTGAGCAAGTTAGAGTCCATTTAAATAAAGAGGTGGAAGCCCCTTGTCTCACGAGTATGACGAGTACATCGCAAGCCATGCGGAGCCAGTGAAAGCCATCAACTGGAACACTGTTCCGGATGACAAAGATTCTGAGGTGTGGGACCGCCTCACCGGTAATTTCTGGTTGCCTGAAAAGGTCCCAGTGTCCAATGATCTGCAGAGCTGGAAGACGCTTACCGAGCATGAGCAGCAGACCACTATGCGCGTTTTTGCTGGGCTGACCCTCCTGGACACTATCCAGGGAACCGTCGGTGCGGTTTCCTTGCTGCCTGACGCCAAGACCCCGCATGAAGAGGCGGTCTATACAAATATCGCCTTCATGGAGTCTGTGCATGCGAAGTCTTACTCCAACATCTTCATGACACTGGCCTCCACGCCAATGATCAATGATGCTTTCCGTTGGTCTGAAGAGAATGAGAATCTTCAGCGCAAGGCAAAGATCGTAATGTCTTACTACAAGGGTGCAGACCCGCTGAAGAAGAAGGTCGCCTCCACGCTGCTGGAGTCCTTCCTTTTCTACTCCGGGTTCTACCTGCCGATGTATTTCTCTTCCCGTGCGAAGCTGACCAATACCGCGGACATCATCCGCCTTATCATCCGTGACGAGGCAGTGCACGGTTACTACATTGGCTACAAGTTCCAGAATGGTTACAACGAGCTGCCGGCTGAGAAGCAGGAGGAAATTAAGGGATACACCTTTGATCTTCTCTACGAGCTCTACGACAACGAGATTGATTACACCGAGGATCTCTACGACGAGCTCGGCTGGACCGAGGATGTAAAGCGCTTCCTGCGATACAACGCCAATAAGGCGCTGAACAACCTCGGCTTTGAGGGGCTGTTCCCGGCTGACGAGACCCGCGTTTCCCCGGCCATCCTGTCTTCCCTGTCGCCGAATGCGGATGAGAACCACGACTTCTTCTCTGGCTCCGGTTCCTCCTATGTCATTGGCAAGGCTGAGGACACCACTGACGATGACTGGGATTTCTAAGAACTAGGAACCTCAAAGGGAAGTGGACGGCTTTATGAGCCGTCCACTTCTTTGGTTTTCGGGTGAATAAAATACTGAATAAAAGGTGGAATAGTTCACTGAAGTATTCTCTTTTATGCGGAAATCCCATTGGGCGCACCTATAACAGGTGAATTAGGCGAGCGGGAGGGACTCGCGGCGCCGCCCGCGAATCAACCTTAAGGATGATTACCTTAGGGGGTGTGTTTTCTCCTTCTGGCTCAAAGGTCCGAATAAAACTTGTGGCGAGGATCACGTGCTTTGAGGTGAGTTTTTGAGCTTATTGCAGAAACGCAGCCCGCGTGCTGGGGGTTCTTTAGTTGGGGTGCCTAAAAACGGGGTTAACTAGCTTTGATGGGCATTGGGGAAAGCTGGAAATTTCACAGGTGAGTCCCCTAATATAAGTCGAGTAAACCTAGGTGTTGTGCCGACAGGTCCATTTAACCGGAGCTGGCGTGCATAACACTTGTTCTTCAGGAGGAATTAAATGACCGCTGTGGCGCCAAGGCTCGACGATTACGTCGCGCCAACTCGTCCAGAGCCGACTGGCAATGCCAAGACCGGCTCTAAGGCTTGGGTAATGCTCACCACCACCGACCACAAGCAGCTGGGCATCATGTACTTGATCATGTCCTTCAGCTTCTTCTTCCTCGGTGGCTTCATGGCCCTGCTGATTCGTGCTGAGCTCTTCAGCCCGGGTCTGCAGTTCCTGTCCAACGAGCAGTTCAACCAGCTGTTTACCATGCACGGCACCGTGATGCTGCTGCTGTTTGCTACCCCGGTTGTCTGGGGCTTCGCTAACTACATCCTGCCGCTCCAGATTGGTGCACCTGACGTGGCCTTCCCGCGTTTGAACGCATTCGGCTTCTGGATCACCCTGACCGGCGGTATCGTCATGCTGCTCGGTTTCGCTACCCCAGGTGGTGCTGCTGACTTCGGTTGGACCATGTACGTCCCGCTCGCTGACTCTGTCCACACCCCGGGTATCGGTGCTGACATGTGGATCGTCGGCGTCGGTGCAACCGGTGTCGGTACCATTGCTTCCGCAGTCAACATGATCACCACCATCCTCACCCTGCGTGCGCCAGGTATGACCATGTTCCGTCTGCCGGTATTCACCTGGTGTATCTTCACCGCTTCCGTCATCGCCCTGATGATCTTCCCGCTGCTGACCGCAGGTGCACTTGGTGTGCTCTACGACCGTAAGCTTGGCGGCCACATTTACGACTCCGGCAACGGCGGCGCGATCCTGTGGCAACACCTCTTCTGGTTCTTTGGCCACCCTGAGGTTTACGTCCTGGCACTGCCATTCTTCGGCGTTATTTCTGAGGTCATTCCGGTCTTCTCCCGTAAGCCAGTCTTTGGCTACATCGGCTTGGTCTTCGCGGTTCTGGCTATCGGCTCCCTGTCCATGGCTGTGTGGGCACACCACATGTTCGTTACCGGCGCTGTCCTGCTGCCGTTCTTCTCCTTTATGACCTTCCTCATCGCCGTTCCTACCGGCGTTAAGTTCTTCAACTGGGTCGGCACCATGTGGAAGGGCCACATCAC
>CALLKG010000130.1:0-3285 GCA_938008395.1 Corynebacterium tuberculostearicum | reverse complement strand
CCAGCCCATCAACACAGGGCCGTAAAAGAAGCGGAACTAAACCCAGGACGCTTCAAAGCGACTAAACATATCGCAGCCAACGCTTGCCCGATGGATTAGGCAAGCGGAAGATGAGATAGAATACAAAGAACGAGGGTAATCCATTCTCCAAAATAGTGAAATCCTGTTCAAGGCATACTTTTACGCGATTGAACTAGATCCAATGTTCTATTAGAACTTGGCTATTCTTTCAGTGTGCAACCACAGGTTATTCTATTTAAAGGGTTACTCAGGAAATGAAAAATAGCTCCTCAAGGGGAGTCGAGGAGCTATTTGTTGTTCATATGTTTACCTTTGGAAACTACTACCTAGTAAGAAGTAGATTCCCTTACTTCAGCGCTTGCTCTTGTTCGGAATATCTCCAATAACACTAGTAAGAAATGCTAGAGCTAGTACAACAAGGGAAAGTGTAGGGAAGCCAACGTGGGCTATCGCCAACACGATGCATATTATGCAAAGCGCAATACTTATATATGTTGAAGCTTTCTTCATGGAGTACTTTTAGCACTTCTCTTGCGCAGTGCCGATTCCCGTTAGCTCTGCGGCTAGGGAGAGTAAGCCATTTTTCATAGACTCAGCCTTAATGGAGGCCCCCTTAGTGGCCACGATCTTCCTGATGCCACCAGCCTCTGATATTGCTTTGCCGACTTTGCTTGCGCCGCCCAATCCGCGTACAAGCTTAGCGATCTTAACCGCTTTCGATATTGGAACTATTGTGCCGGCAATGATTAGGGTGATGGCTCCTGCACATTCCCAGGCATTATAGGTGGTGACGGGAGGGAAGTACTCTTTCGGGGCATGGCTAGCGATATAGGAGGCAAGATCCCTGTCGTTCTTTTCCCTAACCACGTCTTCAGGAAGTGAATCAACGTAGCTAATTAGCTCCTGCATCGATTCCTCAGTTACTGATTCGGAAGCAGAATCAGCGGCGGCACGAACGGTTGGTTCGGTAGACGCAACTGCATTAGGAACTGCGGAAAAGGCGGTGAGGACAACCAGAGATGCTCCCCAGAGGGGCTTTTTAAATTTCATCATCTTCTCTTTCGGGGGCTGGAGTGGTGAAGCAAGCGTTTAGTACCTGCAAGCATAAATATTACATAGAGATTTACTATTTTTCTATCTGAAATATCGTGTAAAACTCAGGGATTGAGTAGGTTTACCTAGGAAAGGGTCTCCTTTAGCTGTTGGCTTGCTTGGCGCTTGTGGGCTATTGACAGATCCTTTACTGAGGATATGTTCTCTGAACTCCTTTGGCATGACCTGTTCGATCCTGACCATTTTTCGACGAGTGTCAGATCCCTGTTTATTTGGACGGGCCAGACTATGGAAATTTAGCCTTCAGGATGCTCTTTTGTACCCTGCTTCTAATCTGTAGATTAACCTGTATAAATGTAGAAGTGTATAGCTGTAAATATGTAAAGTGACAGATGTAAGGATTTGTTTATCTAGGAGAAGCCATGATCATTACTGCCATTAACGTCAAGGGTGGCGTTGGCAAGACCACTACAACGATGTTTCTCGCTACGGTTTTCGCCCACCGAGGAAAGACCGTGACAGTCACAGACTTAGACCGACAGGGCTCAGCTCTGGAATGGTCGGAACGCGCGGAAGACGGAGGCGACCCTTTACCGTTTGAGGTCGAGCTGTCCATTCCCAAGCGCGTTGATAGGCAAGCAGCACTCGTCGGAGACGATGAGTTCATGTTCATCGATGTACCGCCAGGAGACGAGAACGCTATCGAAGCAGCAATCGCTGTCAGTGACCTCATCATTCTTCCGACCCGTTCTGCTGCCGCTGACCTTTCCCGCGTGTGGGAACTGCGCGACGCAGTTAGCGGAACACCACATGCAGTCCTGCTGACGTTTGCCAGGAAAGGCACCAGTGCCCTTGATGCTGCACGAGAAGCGCTTGATGCAGAACAAATGCCCCACTTTAAAACCGAAATACCGCTACGCGAGGACATGCACCTAGCCTTCGGTTACTGCCCAGGCCCAGACATGCACGGCTATGAACAGGTCGCAGACGAACTCATGGAGATGATGAAATGAGCACCAGCAAAGAACGCGCCAGAGCACAGCAAGGCCCGCGAACCTCGACAAAGAAAGCCGCAAAGCCGACCCCGGCAGTGGAGAAGAAAACAGTACGAGGTGCATTCCACCAACCCACCGGCCGCGACTACGTCAAGAAGATGACCGTCGAAATTGACCGAGAACTTCACTCAGAACTCAAAGTCATCGCCGCGCAAAAAGGAGTGACCATACGCGAGATTGTCAGCAACTACCTCGAAGAATACGTGCGCAACAATAAATAATGGTTTACAGGAATACAGGTTATGTAAAGATGTATTCCTGTAAACCCAGCAGTTCCACATGCGTCATCCCCACCGCAGTGACGGTAAATATGCGCACGAGAAAATGGGGAAGTAGATCTGCAGACGAAAACAGTTACACATGGAAAGCCATGCGTAACTGCAGGTAAAAGGCACATTTTTCGCGTGTCATGACTACTAAATGACACTGGTGTCATTTAGAGTCGGTGGGAGACAGTGAAAACGAAGAAAGCCACCGGGCGGCAACCCAGTGACTTTCGCTTATCACCCAGCTCATCTCTGGGAGAAAGCATGGCCATGAGTCTACAGGCTTACGCGCAAAACGCGCACATTAAAACACCTACCCGTGTCGAACCAGATCGTGGCGGGCTGGATAACACCCCAGCATCCGCCAGTGACCGCGACTTGCTCCGCGCGCATTTAGGCCGCGAGGTGCTCCACGGGTCTGTTGGACGGGATTTTTCCAAGTCTTATATGCGTAATGCTGACGGTACGAACTCGCCGCGCATGTATCGCTTCGACACTGAGGCTTTAGGACGGTGCGAGTACGTCATGCTTACCAGTAAGCAGTATGCCGCCGTCCTGGTTGTTGACGTTGACCAGATAGGAACAGCCGGTGGTGACCCCGCAGACTTAAACCCTTATGTACGTAGTGTGGTGCGCTCACTTATTTCGCACACCATCGGGCCGGCTTGGGTGGGAATCAACCCGACTAACGGGAAAGCTCAGTTCATTTGGCTTATTGATCCCGTCTACGCTGACCGGGGTGGTAAATCAGCGCAGATGAAGTTGCTGGCAGCAACCACACGCGTACTAGGTGGGACCTGGCCCCCGTTAGGTAGACACCTGATATCCAGCCCGGTTGAAGCGTCCTGGGTTTAGTTCCTACCTCAGCTAAGGAAGGATTGAACTATGCC
>CALLKG010000129.1:0-4026 GCA_938008395.1 Corynebacterium tuberculostearicum | reverse complement strand
AGCTACACTGACCCAAGCAGCATAGCTAACCCCCGACGTGTCTACTTTCCGGGGGTCAGGCCCGAGCTCAACAAGCCGTGGAGAAGGGTCATCTCCCGATGGATACCCGACCCTGCCGAGATTGACCCGACTGACCCTCGGGCGCTGCAGAAGATGGTCGCGTACCTTGCCGCCGACGGACTCTGGCTTAGCGAATCCGTCGGAGCCGCCCCCCTTCCGCCTGAACTGCGCGCCGCGCTGGCAGAGCACCTCGCCCACTCCGTTGCGGACGCAGCCGGAACCTCGAGCAACGCGGCGAACCGATGAGCGCATCCATCTCGCAGATCTGAACCGATCCAGGTTCGCTGCCGCTGCCTTTCGCCTTCTCAAGAGGCTGCTCGTTCGCGGCCTCGTCGAGTCAGTGCCATACAGGGGCACCCCAGCGGGACAGTTACGGCGCAGTAGTTTGCTGTTGTCAATAGGCTCGGTCTCGCCATTTTTGCGACACATCTGTCGCACTGGGTGTACCTTTTAGCCATAGTGGAGACTCATGCAATTTAACTAAAGTTATGCAGCCTAGTGAAATACGGAGTGTGAATTATGGCGGAGGCGTGGAGTTCAGAAATTTTTTACCAGGAGATACGCCACTTGCTAAAGAGGTATTTTCCCTCGGAAAATTGTGTGTCTCCCGATGATGTCGAAGTACGAGCTACCTGGAAAACGTCCAAGTACGCATATTGCGTATTTTCAGTTAAATCCGCGCAAGGACTTGCGTATGCTGGTATGGAATTTGCACTGATTCCAAGACATACTCTTGAATCGGGTGAAAGCTACTCATCAGAGGGGAGAACCGCTGTTACGGGGTGGGGAGATCAGTTGGCAGGAAATGCTGTTGCCCCGTATTTAGATTACGGTTCCGACGATAAGATTGAATGGATTGGTGGCGAGAGAGACTACGATCCGAAGCATTTTGCGGAACTAGAAAAAATGAAAAGCGAAGGGGCAGATATTTATCTACCCCTAGCCACTCACGACTAGTCAGGCAGACTAGCCTCTTCGTCTTTTAGTCGATATTGTGTTCCAAGTTAAACCATTGAGGAACTACGTCGCTGTCATCGATTGGACGAAATGAACCAAACGATGACAGCAACAACGTTCCTCAGCATTTTATGGAATTGAGAAGGATGAAAGCAGACAGAAGAGTAGGCGCAGAGCTTTACATTCCGCTAACGGGGCACGGCTAACCTTTTTCTTATGTCTTATCGGATTTATTTTTTAGTCTAGACCTTTTTCCATGTTAAACCATTGACTGAACACGGTAAGTAAATCGGCCCTAGGCCATCACTTTTGCTTTTAGTCTGTACAGCCTTGTAGAGCTAGGAATAAGAAAGTTCCGATCCCAGCATTAAAAATCCCAGCAATAGTCAATTGTTTTGCTCTCGGGTGCGCGCCAGTCACTACGCTCTTCAACGTGAAGCGAGATCCACACATCATCAATGTTTGATCCCCAATGACGGGCTAAAAGAACTGCCATGGAAAATTCTGTATCGATGACCGCCTCCTTCCACATTTGATGCTCACTCATTTCTGTATCGGAATAGCTTACGACTCGAATATAATGTTCAAAGTCAAAAGGCTTTCTCGCTAACGTGATGGACCGAGGGTAATGAAGTCGCGGTGGCTTTTTGAGTGTATCTCCCCAGAATTCGGGATACCCTTTGTAGTCCAGAAGAATGCGGGGCCATCCGGTGCTCGACGGTGGTGCTGCCCGGTGAATAATCTGATTGTTGCGCACCTCTGGGCCAAGATAATTAATTTTCTCCCCGTTACAAAAGGTGATCATCTCAGATTGAGCAGGAAAAGCATCCACATGGTAGGTCGTATAGTCGGTGAATGCCCCATGTTTATCTGTGGTTCCTCCGGGATAATGGATGCAGTCGAAAGATACTTCTCTAGCGGAATTGTGCTTTATGAGACTTGCTAGAACACCGGAAGAAGACAGATCGGATACTTCCTCAAACTCAGTTAAGTTTTGGTTCTTGCAAAAGTTATCCCAGAGAATACTATGCACGGCTATCCCTCTCTTGACAGTGAGTACGTATCTTTACCGACTGCATTAGTCAAATGTGTGATCGTCAACAGGGTTAGTGAAAACACACAAATTAGAATTAGGTGAGTATTGAGGGCATTCAAAGCGACCTATGGCGAACTGATAGCCGTCATAGCTTTGCTCGTATCCCCAGCTAGGAATATTAAGATAAATGCCGTCTACTTCGGTGAAAAAAGTGCCTGATTTTTTGGGAATTTCGTATTCAGCTCTACTTGCATTTTTTAGACCCGGTTTAGTGACTATAGAAGTCAATTCAGCTGCGGTTTTGTCAGAAGACCATTTAACGTCTTCCCTAAGTCGAGTGTTTACTCGGAACTTAAAGCTAGGTAAATCCAAATTATCGACGTTAGTAGTGACTTCAGCATACTGTCGTTGCTTTAAAGAGTCAGAGATTGTCCATTCAAATTCTCGCGACCACTTAGGTTCCAGAGGCTCGAAAGGTGAGACCCGCTTTGTCTCCCCGATGCAGAACTTAACAGTTTTACTAACTTTGTGATCGGAATATCTGCGCGGTCCTTTAATCAATCCAGAATCATAAACATCGCACTCAATTCCAGTAGGTGCGCTTACCTCTCCTGCAGCTTGCAGGTTAGCAATTGGTAATTTTTTTGACACGTCTTCTACTGTGGGCATTCCGAAGTAATTAATACCATTAGCGTTAAGAGAGACTCCACGGTTTGAGCACATAAACTGTGCCCCATCTGGGACCCCCAGTTCTTCCGCGATTCGAGTAGCTGCACTGAAGCAGGAAAAAGGTTGCCAAAAAACGCTAGGGTCTGCATAGAGGACTCCACCTTGGAAGTGCTGCTCTTGGACCTCTTGGTCATTAATGGACATATCCCCAATGGGGTACCCATAAGCACTCTTTTCGTATCCTTGCGCCGCCCATGATGCGAGAATCCCGCCACTGATTGAGTGGGCGCCTGTAGTTGGTGTCCAGTAGATCATTCCGCCTTCGAAGACGTTGTAGCGTCCGACACCGTCCGGGGTGGTTAGCTCATCGCTGATGGGGTAGCCGAGTTCACTGTTTTGGGCGCCCATGGATTGCCATTTGTCATAAATCCGGCCTTGGATGCTGGCCTGAGTTGCCGGCAATGCATTGTGGGTGTAAACATGTCCACCTTGGAAGTCTTGCTTGTACCAGGCATTCCCCTGGGGAATATCGCTGGTAGTGGGATAGCCGAGGAATCCTTTTTCCCAGCCATGGCGCGCCCAAACAACCGACACTGGAAGACTAACCGTATGCGCACCAGTCTTGGGATGCCAATAGATAAACCCATTGGCAAATTCAGAACGCTTGCCGACTCCGTCTGGATTGGTGAGTTCATTAGATTTTGGCAGAAGAAGAAAACTCTTAGGACCGCCGATACTGTCGTACTTTTCTTTAATTAGTCCGCACACTTCGAATCTGGTTGGCCAATACACACCGCAACCTGGGCGTGCATTCAACGTTGGTGTATCTGGATCCGCAAGTTGCGCTTCCCGAACCTCTGCCTTATCAGCTTCTACCTTGTCCACACCAGCGGGGATCTCTTCCCGGTCAGAGCGCATCTGGCCAGGAACAATTTCCTTATTCGGGTTCGCGGTTGGATGCCACTCGTCCAATCCTTGTGGATTGAGATCTTCCTCAGTGACCTGATTAACCTCATAGCCTTCAGCACCCGGAGGAGTTGGAATACCCCATTCAGCGAATGGGCCATCTACTGCTTGTGAGGGAGCTGCTTCACTTGCGATCGAGTTATCGAGGCTCGCGGCAGAATTAGGAGTTTCAGATGGTTCAATTACCGACTGAAAATCATCAGAAGTGGATGAGCCAGAAAAGGATGATTGGGCTACTGCAATACCTGGTGTGGCACTAAACAGGAGACTTGTTGAGATAACCGCAAGTAGTTTGCGTGAGAGAGCTTTCATTGGCGGTCCTTAGATGAGAGTGAAAC
>CALLKG010000128.1:0-15607 GCA_938008395.1 Corynebacterium tuberculostearicum | reverse complement strand
CCGATGCCGTGCGGGTAGGGGGTGGTAATACCTTTAGTGTGCATGACATTGAGCACGCGGGACTGTAGGAAACGCTGCACGTCCCACTGCTTGCCCGGCAAGGTCTTGGTCGAGACACGGAAGGATACATAATCCGGCTCAAAGCCAGACATGCCGTCCACACGGGGTGTGCTGAGGATGAGCTTGCGCACCTTTTCGTCCTGTGCGGCTTCTTTCACTGCGTCCTCAATGATTTCGCCAGCAACCTCTGGGTCATTAGAAAGGCCTACCGGAACCTGGATGCGGGCAACAGAGTACTCATCGGAGTGGTTGGCCACCTGGAGAATCTCACCGTTGCGCACGTACCAGAGGGCGCCATCGATATCGCGGACCGTGGTGATGCGCAGGGAGATGGACTCGACATCGCCAAAGACGCCATTGCCCAAATCAACCACGTCACCAATGCCGTACTGGTCCTCAATGAGCATGAAGATGCCAGAAAGGAAGTCCTTCACCAGTGCCTGTGCACCAAAGCCGAGGGCAACGCCGATGACACCGGCGGAAGCGATAAGCGGTGCTACGTTAACTTCTAACTCATCCAGGATGGCGATAACGGCCCACACCCAGACGAAGATGGCGGCGGCGGAACGGGCTACGCCGGCAAGTGTCTTGATGCGGGAGGCGCGCCGGGTCTCGCGGGTTTGGCGCATGGCCTCTTCTTGCTGGCTTAGCTCGGGGTGGTGGGACCGTCCCTTAGATTTCTCACGGAAGCGCTGCTTATCCAGGCCAGTGGATTTGATGCTGTTGTCAGCCACCTTGTTGATGATGCGGTGGAGCAGCCAGTGGACGATTATGGCCAGGATAAGGATGATGGCGATGCGAATGGGGCGCTCGATAAGCCAGCTTTGTACCTTCTCGTCATTCCAAAAACTGGACACGGACTCGATGGCCGAGTCTTTGGTGGAAGCGGCGGATGCTAAGAATTGCGTATTCATCATTCTTTCTTAGTCGAGGACAAAATGAACTGCGCCCATTGTAAGGGCAGAGGCTGAAAGTGCGATGAGTCGTGGGTGTCTGAGAGCGTGAAAATAAATACCCATCTCTCGGTTGGAAATGAACAGCTTGGTCTAGACTGTGGTGCTATGACTGAACGCAGCACGCAGAACCTCGCTCAAGGCTTTACGTCCCGTTCCATCCATGGCGGCTATCACCCGGACCCGCACATGGGCTCTATCAACGTGCCCATCTATGCCTCGACCACGTTTGCGCAAGACGGCTTGGCGCAGCTGCGCGGCGGATTCGAATACGGCCGCGTGGCCAATCCAACCGTGCGCTCGCTGGAGCGCACCCTAGCGGCACTGGAAGGCGCGGAGTATGCGCGCGTGTTTTCTTCCGGCATGGCCGCCGCCGATACGCTGATCCGCATCCTGGTGCGCCCAGGGGACCACGTCATTTTGGGCAATGATGCCTACGGTGGTTCCTACCGCCTGCTCAATGATTTCACCGAGTGGGGCGTGGAGATGTCCATCGTGAACACCAGCGATACCGCAGCGGTTGCGGCCGCGGTCCAAGAGAATACCAAGCTTATCTGGCTGGAAACGCCCACTAATCCGGCGCTAAATATCACCGATATTGCCGCGGTGGCCAAGATTAAGGGCAATGCGCAGGTGCTGGTGGACAATACTTTTGCTACGCCCTACCTGCAGAACCCGCTGGAACTCGGAGCGGACCACGTGCTGCACTCGACCACCAAGTACCTGGGCGGGCATTCCGATGTGCTGGGTGGCGCGGTAGTTACTAATGACGCCCACGTGGACGAGCGCCTGCTCTACTTCCAGGGCAATGTGGGTGCGGTGAGCTCGCCTTTCGACGCCTACCTTACCGCCCGCGGTATCAAGACGCTGTCGGTGCGCATGGATCGCCACTGCGCGAATGCGCAGCGAGTAGCGGAATTCTTGCAGGCGCGACCCGAGGTCAAGCAGGTGCTCTACCCGGGGCTCAAGGAGCATCCGGGGCATGAGCTGGCAGCGCAGCAGATGCGTGGCTTCGGCGGCATGATGTCCGTGCGCTTCCACAGCGCGGAGCATGCCAAGCAGATCTGCCTCAATACGCGGCTTATCTGCCTGGCAGAATCGCTGGGCGGGGTGGAATCGCTCATCGAGCACCCAAAGAAAATGACGCACGTATCCGCGGAAGGGTCCGAGCTGGTGCCGCCGGAGGATCTGGTGCGCATCTCCATCGGTATCGAAGACATCGATGACCTGCTCGCGGACTTGGAACAGGCCCTCGACGCGCTATAGGCCGCGGCACCGGGCCCATAGCGCAGGTGCGGTGGCTAGGAACGCACCACGGCGAGGAGGGAACCGGCAGCCTTGTCGGTTTCCTGCAGCATGAGCGGGTCCGTGCCCGGCATGGGGGAAATGGTGGTGTCCGGCCACTGGGAATAGGTGGGGATGCCCACGATGTGCAGGCGTGCATCCAACTCGCCGTCCGGATGAACGGTGCGGCGGGTGGCGCCATCCGTTTCCGGCGAACCGGTGGGCTGGCCGTGATCGGGGAAGGGGCGCACGCGGGCGGAATCCATCAAGCAGCGCGTCATGGCATCGCCAGCGGTGCGGATATCGGGGCGGTGCATAAAGGCGTCGACAAGCGTGGGCGCCGAAGCCGAGCGCGGGCCGGAGGTCAAAGTGAAGTGATCGGCCTCGATGGACACGGTGGGGTGATCGCCTAGGAAGTGGGCCAGGCCGGCGTCGACAAGCGCGAGCAGCTGGCGCACGCGGAAGAGCGGCGGGCCGGAGCCGATCATCTGGCCAAAGGACATGATCTGGCCGTAGCGGCCGGTGCGAGACTCGCGGGTGTAGCGGCCCTCTGCGCCGAGGATGGAGGCCGGCTTGCGCGATTGCGAAAGCGACCACAGCGCGGCCTTGATGGGGGAGTCGTGGCCGGCGGCGGCCTCCCGAATATCGCCTTCCATGGACTGGGCAATGTGCTCGGTGAGCTCAGCGATGTCCCCGGTAAACCCGGCAATCTGGTACATGAGATCGTTCATGTCCCATGGTTCGGTGACCATGGGCGCAATGGCCGCGCCCAGCTCATCGGGGGCGGTGGCATCGATAACCTCGAGGATTTCCGCGCGCGGGCGCAGGAGGGAATCCGGGCGCACGCGCTCCAAGGTGGTGATATAGGCCTCGTAGCTATCGCGCGCGATGGCAGGCCAGACCTGGGCGTCAAAGTCGATGTCCTGGGTGCCACTGAGCTCCGCAATGACCTCCTGCAGGCGGCGGCGCGGCATGGTCGGCGGCAGCTCACCGTACTCGGACTTGGGGTGGTAGGGGTAGCCGCGGCCGGAGGAAATGATGAAGTTGGGCTCCTGGCCGCAAGGCTCATAGTGCAGGCCGGAACGCGCAGAAGGATCCTCTACGAATGTACCGCCGCGCTCGATGGTGGTCAGCGCCATAATGTCATAAAAGCCCATGCCCAGCCCGCGCACCAGCACGTCCTCGCCGGCGGGGATAGCGGCGTAGTCCTGCTCTACCGGGTTATTAGGGGCGATCCAGTTCAAACCGGAAGCGGCCAACTGCTTTTCTTGCTCGTTATATTCCGGAATCATCCAGCCATAGGCCAGTACCGTGGCATCGGCGCGCACCTCGGAGCCATCGGCTAGGTGGAGGACGTCTTGGGGACCGTCCTCTTTGATGGTCTCCAACCGGCTGAAGTGATTCACGGTGGAAATGCTCTTGGGCAGGCGCGCAATGACCACGTCATAGACCCAGCGCAGGTACTCGCCATACAGTGCGCGCGAAGGGTTGGATTCGGGGCGGGTAGCCGCGAGTTCCTCGCGGTAGTCCTGGGCAATATGTGCGGCCGGTGGGTGCTGCTCAAAAAGCTCGCGCTTGGCGGCGGAGATATTCTCGCCATCGCCGCGCAGCAGCTGGATCCACTCGTACTGAATGGGGCCCTCGAGCACAGGGGCGTCCACGGTGGAGCCAGGCTCAGTAAAGAGGGTGACCGCGCCAGCGCGAGTATTCATGCACAGCGTCTTAGTTTGGTCTGTTTCCCAGATACGGCCGGCGCCATGTTGGGCGTCATCGATGAGGTGGACGGTAATGGGGTCGCTGGAATCGTCCATGCGGGCAGAGAGGCGTTCCAAGATGGAAATGCCGCGTGGGCCCATGCCGACGATCGCGATTGCTGGAGTAGACATATCTCCTATCGTGCCACATTCAGGCCCTTTCAGGATCATCGGACCTGGCAGTTGGCCTAAAGTAGACTGTATGGTCTACCTTATTCTTTTTGTGTCGCCGTTTTAGCAGGTGGATAGGTAGACCGCCCGGTCTTGTATTTGGGAGTATGGGTGTGGTCTAATGGGGCGAGTACTACTTAAGACTTAAAGGAACTCGAGCTTTTATGAAGCAATTTTCTCGGCTCCTGCGGCCCGTGGTCGCGGTCCTGGCCAGTGGCGCGCTAGCTCTCTCGCTGACCTCGTGCGCCTCTACTTCCCACGCCGCGGAAGATGGCATGGTCACCTATGTCGAGCCCAATATGTTCAATAACCTCTATCCGCCCTCCGGCGGCTATTACCCCAATGGTGGTGTGCTCAATAACATTACGGACCGCCTGCTCTGGCAGGACCCGGATACCCTCGAGCTGCACCCGTGGATTGCGGAGGAGATGCCCAAGGCAAATAAGGACAACACCGAATTCACCTTTAAGATTCGCAAGGGCGTGACCTACTCTGATGGCTCCCGCCTGGATGCCGCGAACGTGAAGAAGAACTATGACCTCTACGCCTTAGGCGATGAGGACCGCATGCTCACTCCATCGGAGCAGCTGCCCAACTATGAAAAGTCCGAGGTCATCGATGACTACACGGTGAAGTTCTACTTCAGCGAGCCTTCCCCTGGCTTCCCGCAGTCCACCTCCGTGATGAACCAAGGCCTGCTTTCTAATGCCACCCTGGATCTGGATGACACCGGCTTCGCGCCGGGCAACGCCACCGCGATTTCCGGTTCGGGCCCCTTCGTCATTGAGGAAGAAGAGCTGGGCACCAAGCTGGTGCTCAAGAAGCGCGAGGATTATGATTGGGCGCCCCCTGCCCGTAAGGACCACCAGGGTCCGGCCGATATTGAGGGCATCAATATCGTGCTTGCGGCCGAGGACTCCGTGCGCGTGGGCTCGCTTGTAGCCGGTCAGTCCGATGTCGCGCGCCAGATCGAAGCCCCCGATGAGAAGCACCTGAAGGATCAAAACCTGCAGATTTTCGCCGCCCCCACCCGTGGCGTGAATAATAGCTTCCACTTCCACTTCCGCCATCCACTCCTGGAAGATAAGCGCGTGCGTCAGGCCATCATCCACGCCATCGACCGCGATAACATCCTCGACACCCTCTTTTCTGATTCCTACCCCAAGGGCACGTCGATCCTGGCCAAGACGGCTATTGGCTATAAGGATCAGTCCACGAACTATGCCTTTGATCCGGAAGAATCCAAGCGCCTGCTCGATGAGGCCGGCTGGCGCCCAGGAGAAGATGGTATTCGGGAAAAGGACGGCAAGCGTCTGTCCGTGACCTTCAATGAAGCCGTCCCACAGCCGCGCTCTAAAGAGATGTTCACCAAGGCCCAAGAGATGCTCAAGAACGTCGGCATTGAGGCCAACCTCAACCCAGGTGACCGCTCTGCGCAGCAAAAGGCCATGAAGGACCAAGACACCGTGCAGGTGCGCCACACCATGACCGGCCGCGCCAATGTGGACACCTTGGCCACGTGGCTGGATGGCACCGGGCGCAATTCTTTCCTCAACTACGACGAGAAGACCGATAGCTTTGGCGATGAGAAGCTGCAGACACTGGTGGAGGATTACTTCAACCTCAGCAGTGAAAAAGAGCGCCTGGCCATGACTGGCCGCATGCAGGACTACCTGTCCGAACAGGCCTATATCTTGCCCATGTTTGAAGAGCCGCAGGTCTATGGTTTCCAGCCCTATATCGAGGGCTTTAGTACCGAGGCCATCGGCCGCCCGTCGTTTTATGCGGTAGATATCAACCCCGCGGAAGGGGAGGACTAAACCATGAGCCTGAAAACTATTGCCCTGCGCATCGGCCAAGCCGTGCTCGTCATCTGGGCAACCTTCACCCTTTCTTTCATCCTTTTGGCGGCACTGCCTGGTGACGCCGTCGCGACCCGTTATGACAACCCCAACTTGGGTCTCAACGCCGAGCAGCTGGCCGCTATCCGCGAGGTTTATGGCGCCGATGAGCCACTCCTGAGCCGCTACTTCAGCGCGCTCGGCGGGTTCCTCACCGGTGATTTCGGCTTTTCCGTCGCCACTGGTACCGCCGTATCGGAGATGCTGGCAGATGCCCTTCCCTCCACGCTGGCGCTGGCGGTCTTCGCCTTCCTTGTAGGCGTGGTCCTGGCCTTCGTCGTGGCTATTGTCTCCACCTTTGGCCCATTTTCCTGGCTGCGCAGTTTCTTCCGCAGCCTGCCTTCCGTGATGGTTTCCCTGCCCACCTTCTGGATCGGCATCATTTTGATCCAGATTTTCTCCTTTGGCTTGGGTTGGGTGCCGGTCATCGGCGCGAGCGACGCCCAAAGCCTCATCCTCCCGGTAATTACCCTGGCCATCTTCGTGGCCGCACCGCTGGCGCAGGTGCTGCTGCGCTCCATCGATGAGGTAATGGATATGTCCTTCGTGCAGGTAGTGCGCGCCAAGGGTGCTAGCGGTGCCTGGTTGTTGTGGCGCAACGTCCTGCGCAACGCGCTGCTGCCGGCGCTGACCATGGCCGGCCTTACCTTTGGTGAGCTCGTCGGCGGTTCCGTGGTGACGGAGGCGGTCTTCGCCCGCCACGGCATTGGCGCGCTGACCGTGGATGCGGTGGCTAATCGCGATACCTCGGTGCTACTGGCCATCGTGGTGCTTGCCGCCGCCGTCTTTGTCCTTATCAATCTGATTGTGGACCTGCTCTACCCAGTGCTTGACGTGCGCCTGCGCGAGCGCGAGCACGAGACTGCATCTAGCTCCGCCACCGCTGCCACCACCGCCGATACCACCGCAACGAACGAGAAGAAGGTCCAAGCATGAAGCTTAAATCCACACAGCTGAAGCTCACCCCGGGCACCATCATCTCGCTGATTGTGCTGGGCCTGGCGGTGCTCTGCGCGCTGTTCCCCCAATTATTTACCTCCCAAGACCCTAATCAGGGCGGGGACACCACGGCACTATTACAACCCAGCTTCCAGCACTGGTTCGGCACCGATGCCGTCGGCCGCGATCTCTACACCCGCGTGGTCTATGGCGCGCGCCAATCCCTACTCGGCGCGCTGCTGGCCGTACTTTTCGGCCTCATCGTCGGCACCATCTTGGGCATCATCGCCGGCGTGCGCCGCGGCTGGGTCGATGCCGTCATCATGCGCATCGTGGACGTGCTGCTGTCCATCCCCGGCCTGCTGCTCTCCCTGTCCGTCATCATCGTGCTGGGCCACGGCATCTTCAATGCCGCCATCGCCGTAGGTATCACCTCCGTGGCCACTTTTGCGCGCCTTGCACGCTCCCAGGTGCTTAGCGTTGCAGGCTCCGATTTCGTCGAGGCCGCCTATGGCTCCGGCGGTTCTTCCTTCCAAGTGCTCGTGCGCCATATTCTTCCCAATTCACTCACCGCGGTTTTCGCTGTAGCAGCCCTGCAATTTGGCCTGGCCATTTTGCAGCTAGCCACCCTGGGCTTCTTGGGCTATGGCGCACCGCCCCCAACCCCGGAATGGGGTCTTCTCATCTCTGAATCGCGCGATTACATCGCCACGGCCGGCTGGTTGACCATCGCCCCGGGCATTGTGATCGTCGCCGTGGTCCTCGCGGCTAACCACCTCAGCCAGACACTGCGAAAGGCGGCCTAATGTCCCTGCTTAGCATTAGTGATCTATCCATTACCTACCGCACCGCGCACGGTGAGGTAGAAGCGGTAAGCGGCATTGAGCTCGAGGTAAACCCTGGCGAGATGACCGCCATCGTTGGCGAGTCCGGTTCCGGCAAGTCCACCTCCGCCATGGCCGCTATTGGTTTGCTGCCAGACAACGCTTCGATTGTCTCCGGCACCATTACTTTCGACGGCCGCGACGTCACCCAGTACTCCCAAAAGCAATGGCGGGAGCTGCGCGGTCGCCGCATTGGTTTGATTCCGCAGGATCCCAATAACTCGCTTAACCCGCTCAAGACCATCGGCGCCTCGGTGGAGGAGGGCATGGCCATCCACGGGCAGGGCGATAAGGCCTCCCGGAAGAAGCGTGCACTGGAGCTTTTGGAGCGCGTGGGCATTGATGATCCGCAGCGCCGCTATCACCAGTACCCGCATGAGCTATCCGGCGGCATGAAGCAGCGCGTGCTTATCGCCGCGGCCGTGGCATTGGAGCCGGAGCTCATCATTGCTGATGAGCCTACCTCCGCGCTCGATGTCACCGTGCAGAAGATTATCTTGGATCTCCTGGATGAGATGCGCGAAGAGCTCACCATGGGCATCCTTTTCATTACCCATGATCTGGCCGTGGCGGGCGACCGCGCCAATAACATCGTGGTCATGGAAAAGGGCACCGTCCGCGAGTCGGGCGTTGCTGCCCGCGTCCTCACCGATCCCCAGCACGCCTACTCCAAGCGCCTGCTTGCCGACGCCCCCTCGCTCACCGCCCCCACTTCCTCCCAGGCCGCATCTCCTGTGCGGGCCGCCGCGCCCGCGCACCGCGAAACCCTGCTCGAGGTGGAGGGGCTGAGCCAACGCTTCGGGGATTTCTCCGCGGTAGAAGACATCAACTTTTCCGTGGCGCGCGGCACCACCCATGCATTGGTGGGGGAGTCTGGTTCCGGTAAGACCACCACCGGCCGCGCCATTTCCTTGTTGAGCACGCCTACCTCCGGCAGCATTCGCCTAGGCGGGGAAGACATTAGCTCCGCCCGTGGCAAGCACCGTCGCGAGCTGCGCCGTTCGATCCAGATGGTTTACCAAAATCCTTTTGGCTCGCTGGATCCGCGTTTGAGCATCGGCGATACCATCGCCGAACCGGTGCGCAATTTCACCGGCGCTTCCAAGCGCGATGCGCGTGCCAAAGCACGCGAATTTCTTGATTTGGTGGCCTTGGATTCTTCCATGGCTTCCCGCCGTCCCCGCGAACTCTCCGGTGGTCAGCGCCAGCGCGTGGCCATCGCCCGCGCCATGATCATTGAGCCCGATCTTGTGGTGCTCGATGAGGCCGTGTCCGCGCTCGACGTCACCGTGCAGGCACAGATCCTGCGCTTGCTCGATGAGCTGCAGCGCGAGCTGGAACTTACCTATATCTTCATCTCCCACGATCTGGCGGTAGTTAATCAAATTTCCGATACCGTTTCCGTGCTCTCCCACGGCACGCAAGTGGAATCCGGACCTACCGCGCAGGTTTTTGCGCATCCGGAAACCGAGTACACGCGCCAACTAATTGACGCCATCCCTGGCTCCCGCTATCGTGCCGGAGACCTAAACTTGGGGCTATAACCGCGCCCCAGAAAGGTTGGACTGAAAATATGACTGACATTATTAATGAGCTCTCCCACGCCAGCGCCGAGGTACAACAGCTGCGCCGTGCGCGACACGATGCACAGGACAATGCGCAGCTGAGTTTTAGCGCTTTGCTCGAGCCAGCAGAACCAGGCGAGTTCTCCTATACGGAGCGCTATGCCGTGGCGGCTTTTACCGCTGCAATCTACCAGGCGAGCGAGGCTGCGGATTTCTACTTCGACTTGCTGGAAGATGAGGCCGACGAGGACCTTGTTGTCGCCGTGCGCGCCGCGAGCCAGCGCGGTGTGTCCACCGGCCCGTATCACCAGGGTGATTTCCTTATCTTCGGCGATACCTCCGCGGAAGCCGCGCTGGGCACACGCCTAGCTGCGGCCTTTGATTGGGCGCACCTTCTGGCTTTCCACCCTAAGGACGCCTCCCCGCAGGCCATCGGGCACCTCGATGCCGCAGGATGGTCCGCCACGGATATCGTCAGCCTGTCCCAGCTGGTGGCATTTTTGGCCTTCCAGCTGCGCGTGGTCCACGGACTGCGCGTGCTTTCTGGCGAGGATCCCGCATCCCACCCCGCAGCCGAGCGCGCCGCCGGCGTGGCCGATCCGGGTTGGGAGGTAACCGCGACTACGTTGCAGCCCGATACCGTGCTGCCGGACCACTTTGTCAACCACTCCCTGGGCTGGAAGCCCTGGGTAGAGGCGCTGGCGAAGGAGGATTTCACCGCGGTGCATACCGATGCCCTCATCAAGCTAGAGCGTATCGATTCCGAGTACTTCCGCTTGCTCGCCCGCGACCCTGCGGCCTTGAAGGCGCGCACGCTGACTGACCTAGACATCTTCTATAACACCGAAGGTGGCCTCTCCCGTGCGGACCGCGAGCTTGCCGCTACTGTGGCTTCGCGCTACAACGGCTGCGAGTACTGTGCCTCCGTGCACCAGGCGCGGTGCGTCCAGGAGGGCGGCGACCGTGAAATCGTAGACCGCCTCTTGGACGAGGGTATCGACGCCGACCTTGGCTCAAAGGAATGGGATCTTATCCGTCGTGCCGCCGTGGCGCTGACGGAATCCCCGTTCGCCTTCGATGCGGCACTATGCGCAGACCTGCGTGCGGCCGGATTCGATGATCAATCCATTCTGGACCTCATCTACGCTTCCTCCTTCTTCAACTGGGCTAATCGTTTGATGCTCACCCTGGGCCAGCCGGACGTGCCTAAGCGCTTCCGTTAATCGGCTACCGCCGGTGACTGGTTCGGAGCGGCGCTGAAGGCGAAGGATCCCTAAGATGGGGCGGCATGACTGATACTAAGAACGTCACCGCATCAGCACACTCGGATAGCGAAGCCCCGCAGAAAGTCGCCGTCGTCACCGGCGCTACCGGCGGCATGGGTCGCGAAATCATCGCTGACCTAGCCGGTGATTACCACGTGTATGCACTGGGCCGTAGCGCGGCAGAACTGCCCGAATCGGACTCCATTACACCGGTGGCCATCGACCTCGTCGCCGGCCTCGATGAAGGCATGAAGCTGCCGGAGCTGGACCGCGTGGACGTGCTCGTCCACGCGGCCGCACGGGCTACCAAGTACTCCGTGGAGGAAGCCACGCCGGAAAATTGGCGCGCGCACATGGACCTCAACGTGCATGCCCCTGCTGAGCTGACTCGCGCCTTGCTGCCGCAGCTGCGCAAAGCGGAAGGCACCGTGGTCTTTATTAACTCTGGCGCTGGACGCCACAGCTACGGCGATAACGTCATCTACGCGGCGACCAAGCACGCGTTGTATGCTCTCGCCGATGGACTGCGCATCTCTGAGCCGGGGATCCGCGTATCCACCGTGGCTCCGGGGCCTACCGATACCCCTATGCTTAAGGGGCTGCAGGATTATGATCCCTCCCAGGTTATTGCCCCGGCTGAGGTGGCTCGTGCCATTCGTACCGTGGTAGAGGCAGGCCCCACCACCCAGCTGACGGAAATCCAGGTCAGGCCGCGAATCGAGTTACATCTGCGCAAGTAGGAACGCAAGTGGTGGTAATGGACATCACACATTAATGGGGTTGGTTTCTAGGGGTGTCCATTACACTCGGGGGCTGTGACTTCCCAAAGCCGAAAACGGCCCGCCTATCTCCGTATCTCGGATGCCCTACGCGACAAGATCGAACGCAATGAATTAGAACCCGGTCAGCGTTTTCCTACCGAACGCGAATTGGTCCGGGAATTCCATGTTGCGCGCATGACCGTGCGCCATGCTTTAGACATTTTGGAAGTAGAAGGCCTCATTGACCGCCGCCGCGGGCGCAGTGGTGGCACCTATGTGCGCACGGTTCCCCCTACACTGAGCCTTACCAATAAGGACAATATTGTCACCCAGCTGCGCGAGCGCGGGCACGACACCGCCGTGCGCGTGGTCTCCGTCAATAAAGCCCACGTGCCCAAGCACGTGGCAGCGGTTCTAGGCGTGAGCGATTCCACCTTTGCGTGGGATATCAAGCGCCTCTATACCGTCGATGGCAAGCCCGTCATCCTTTCGCGCTACACCATCCCGGTAGATATGGCTTCCGATCTCAATCAGCACGATCTGCGCGAGCCCATTATGGAAATCCTGGCTGGCTACAACCTCAAGCCCGTCTTTAAGCGCGAGAGCATGAGTGCCGCTACCGCTCGCACCGAAGAGCAGAAACTTTTGCACGTGAGCCGATCGCACCCGCTGCTGCGGTTCGTGCGGCTGCTGAAGAATAAATCGGGCGAGGTCTTTGCCTATATTGAAGAGTCGCTGCGCTCCGATATCGCCAACGTCGAGGTGATCTTGGGTGAGGATCCCGCGCCGCAACCCTTACCGGGTCAGGGCAACGGCGCGGGAAAGCCGGCTTAGCTAGCGTCTACTTGGCGGTTGCGCAGCGCCCGGGCCACGCGGTCACGCTGCTCGGTGACCGTACGACGCAGACCACCCGGCAGATCCTTCTTCAAAAAGGCATCGGCGCGGTCCAGGCCTTTCTGCGTGATATCCCAGGAAGGGAAGAGACCCGTCACGGTGGTCAGTGCCACCTCGGAGGATTGAGAAGACCATACCTTTTCTGCGATATCGAAGAACTCTGCGGTGGGCAGGAATTCATCGCTATGCGGGTAGAGCAGCCCTTCCAACTTGGAAGTGAGCTCGCGGTTGGTGAGATTACCCGCCACAATTTCTTCCCATACCGCGCGCTTGTTCTCGGCGGTTGCCACGGCTGCGCGGGCACGCAGGGAAGAGTAGTAGCCGGTGGCGGAATTATCGCGCTCGAGTTGCGCATCCGTGGCAGCAGCGACGTCCTCTACCGCGCCATCGGCGGCGAGTGCCGCCAGTGCGGACCAGCGCAGCCCCGCATCCTCGGAGGACTCGAGCACGCCCCGCAGGTACTCGCGCGCGCTATCGTGCAGACGAATCTTCGCCAGCGCCTGGGTGCAGATGATGGAGCGTTGGGCATCGGTGCTGCGGGCGCCGTCGAGGAGGGCGTCGGCAAGCAGGGTGCTTTGGGCAGCCCACTGTGGGTCGGCATAGTTCTTGAGCGCGCTAGAGGCCTGCAGGACAATGCGCTCGAGCACGGCGAGCTCGGTCTCCGCCTGCATGCCGCGAGCGACCAGCTGGATGAAATCGCGGGCGCGCATAGTGCCGGCGCGAGTCATCTCCCAGGCGGTAGACCAGCACAGGGTGCGGGCCATGGGATCGGCGAACTTATCAATATTGTCCAGCAGGAATTGCAGGGAACCCGCGTCCAGCTCGATGAGGCAATAGGTCAGGTCATCGTCGTTGGGCAGCAGGAAATCAATGTCTGCCAACTGGCGGCCGATGAGCTCTGGAATCTCGGTGGAAGCGCCATCGATATCCATCTCGATGCGATCGGTGCGCACCACCTTGCCGTCCTGCAGGTTATACAGACCTACCGCCACGCGGTGGGTGCGCAGGGTATCGCCGGCCTGGGTGAGGTAAGCATGGGTAATCGTGCCGGACTCATCCGCGTTGAGCGCCACGCTAAGCGTATTGATGCCGGAGGTTTTGAGCCACTGCTGTGCCCAGAAGGAAAGGTCGCGGCCGGAGGCCTCTTCCAGGTGGCGCAATAAATCATCAAAGGTGGCATTGCCCCATGCATGGGCGGCGAAGTGGCGGCGCACACCAGCCAGGAAGTTGTCGCGGCCGACATATGCCTGCAGCTGCTTCAGCACCGAAGCGCCCTTGGCGTAAGTGATGCCATCGAAGTTTTGCTCCACCGTTTCGATATCGCTGGCATCGGTGGAAATCGGGTGGGTGGTCGGCAGCTGATCCTGCTGATAAGCCCAGGATTTCTCCACATTGGCAAAGGTCACCCACGCGGTATCGTATTCGGTTTCCTCCGCCTGGGAGATGGCGGCGGACCAGGTGGCGAAGGACTCATTGAGCCACAAATCGTCCCACCACTGCATGGTGACCAAGTCACCGAACCACATATGGGCTAACTCGTGCAGGACGGTATCGGCGCGGCGCTCGTACTTATAGTGCGTGGCCTGGGAAGTAAAGACGTACTCATCGCGGATGGTGACGCAGCCGGCATTTTCCATCGCGCCGGCGTTGAACTCCGGCACGAAAATTTGGTCATACTTGCCAAAGGGGTAGGGGAAGCCGAAGTTGCGGTGGTAGAAATCAAAGCCCTGCTTGGTCTCAGTAAATAGGCGCTCGGCATCCAGTGCGTGGGCGAGCGAAGCGCGGCAGTAGATGCCGAGTGGCACCTCGAGCTTTTGGGCTGGCTTGCCCTCTGGGTGTGCGGTCAGCTCGCCGCGCCAGGTATCGGTGACCTCGTGGTACGGGCCGGCGCAGAGGGCTACCAGGTAGGTGGACAACGGGTAGTCAATGGTCGTGCTGGCTACATCGCCTTCCCAGCTCACCGGGCCATTGCTAATGATGGTCCACTCTTCGGGCGCCTTGAAATGCAGCGCGTAGGTGGCCTTCATATCCGGCTGGTCAAAGCAGGCGAAGACGCGCTTGGCATCGGCGGTTTCAAACTGGGTATAAAGGTAGACCTTGTTATCGGCGGGGTCGACAAAGCGGTGCAGGCCCTCACCGGTGCGGGAATACGGGATTTTGGCGGTGACTTCTAGCGTGTAATCGGCTACCTGGAGTCCAGACAGGGGAATGCCGTAGGTGGGGTTATAGGAGTCAGTGGGCAGGGGATTGCCGTTGAGGCGTACCTCCTGGATTTCCTCGGCGCGTAGATCGATAAAAGTCGAGCCGATCTCCCGCGAGGTAAAGCTCACCTTCGTGGTGGACAGGAAGTGGGTGTCTGAATACTTGAGGTCTAAAGTGACATCGTAGTGGTCCACCTCGATCATTCGGGAGCGCTGAACCGCTTCCTCGCGAGTCAGGTTTATAGAGGTCATGGCCTATATTCTCCTTCTAAGCCGAAAATAGTTCTGCATCCACAGTAGTCGTGCACCTAGGCTGGTGGGGCAAACTTTTTCAATCAAAGGAGTATTCATGGCTGACGCAGTAAAGTTCTGGTTCGACGTATCCTGCCCCTTCGCGTGGGCCACCTCGCGCTGGATTAAGGAAGTGGAAAAGGTGCGCGACATTGAGGTCGAGTTCGAGCCAATGTCCCTGTCCGTGCTGAACGATGGCCGCGATCTAGACTCCACCTACATGGACATGATGAAGGCTAACTGGGGCCCAGCCCGCGTCTTTGCCAAGGTCAAGGCCGAGCGCCCAGAAAAGGTAGACGAGCTCTACACCGCAATGGGCACGCTGATCCACGCCAAGGGCAACGGTATGCGCACCGGCTTTGGCGCCTATGATGACATCATCGCCCAAGCCCTAGCGGAGGTGGACCTTCCGGCCGAGTTCGCCGAGGTAGCCAATACCGAGGACTATGACGAGAAGCTGCGCGAGTACCACCACAACGGTATTTCCGCTGTGGGCGATGAGGTAGGCACCCCGGTTATCAAGCTGGGCGAGACCGCCTTCTTCGGTCCAGTTATTACCCGCATCCCTACCGGTGAAGAAGCAGGCGAGCTTTTCGACGCCTCCCTACGCCTTGCCCAGTACCCCTACTTCTTCGAGCTCAAGCGCTCCCGCACCGAGATGCCCCAGGTGGAGGAGAACTAAGC